>JAZRLJ010000067.1:0-4661 GCA_045646755.1 Eubacteriales bacterium
CCTAAGACCGCTTGGCCCTCCGACTTGTCTCTGATAATTCTCGGGTCCAAGCATCTCAAAGAGCGCATCGTACAGAGGTCTGAGATACGGGTCTATTTTGCTCTGTAAATCACCCGGCAAAAAGCCGAGTCTCTCACCTGCTTCAACGGCAGGGCGGGTGAGAATAATGCGCGATACCTTCTTATTTCTTAACGCCTCTGTTGCCATAGCAACCGCAAGAAACGTCTTACCCGTTCCCGCAGGTCCAAGACCAAGAACGACGGTATTATCGCGAATAGCCTTTACGTATTTCTTCTGCCCCGCAGTCTTGGGTTTTATAGGCTTTCCTCTGTTTGTAATGCAAATTACTCCGTCGGAAAATCCTATTTCCTCGTCTATGTTATCTCTCACGAGACTTATTACGTATTCAACACTCTGAGAGCTTACGGTTTCACCCTCGCCAGCCATATGCTTCAGGTATTCAAGCGCCTTTGCCGCTTTCTCAGTATTCTCGCGCTCACCCGTGATAACTATAGCGTCTCCGTCCTCGTTCTTCAAATTTCTATCCGAAACTCTTACCTCAAACGCAGACTCTATCATACGCATGTTTGAGTCAAATGCTCCGAATATAGCAGCCGTTGCTTCGGCAGAATTGGTAGTTACTATTTTTTCAGACATCTTTACTCCACATCAAATTCTTGTATTTTTCCGACGGATGAAGAAACCGTCACGTCACAAAACATACTATACCCTTCTTGTAAAAACTCGCCGTGAGTAACAAGTCTCTTTGGTTCTTTATCACGAAGAAAATCAACGAGAGCTTCCGCTAAAAGCTGAGAGGTGATTTTAACCTGCTCATCCTCGGCGAGCTCGGTCTCCTTGGTCGCATACGGCATTATGTAGGTTACAGAAATGCTTATCGGCAGCTTTTTATAAAGCTGAAAATCCCTATTTTCTTCTATTATATCACAGTCGCACGCGTATTGTCTATAACTTTTAAAAATATTTACCTTCTTGCCGAAAAATTTTACGCTTATTTCAGTATGAATTTTGTCCGTGTAGACCTTGCCCAGCTTTGTTTTATCTGTAAACACCTCTATTTTTTCGTCATATCTGCCTACAACCACTCCCGAAGCATAGCAAAATCCACCGCCTAGCTCAGTGGGAATAACCCCTGATATAAGAAGGTCCCCCTCCTTAACACTCTCTCCTTTTTTAACCATTGCATAACCGCGCTCGACGATTACTTCTTCAATTACGCAGTCTCTTGTGGCAACTATATTAGCAGTTCCTTTAACCTCCCCGTCATCCGGATAGATAATCTTATCACTCACCTTTACGTATGCTACTCCGCCCCGTCTGTTTACGTTAATCCAAGCAATATTCTCGGAATCGGAAACAGCATTTATCTCAACCTGACTTTTGTTTATTTTGCTCCAACGTTTCCCTACATACAGTCCTGCATCATACAGCTCATCCATAATTGCAGTCTCCTGACCCATCTCTGCTCCCTCGATTCTTATATCCCATACGGTATCCGCGCTAAGAAAAAGCAAAATTGCAAAACAAATTATTCCGAGAAAAGCTCCGTATCTATGCTTATGTCTATGAAAAAACGGAAATATTCCTCTTGGCTCTGAAGATGAGTATTCAATTTTATCCCCAAAGAGCATTAATACACTCTTTACTTTCCGATACGGTATAATAAACTCCCCTTTTTTGTTAAGAGTTGCGGCTATACCGTTTTTTAAAAGGATATCGGCAAGAGCGCATTTGTCCGTTTCACTAACGGTAATAGTTACGTAACCGAAAATAAGCAAATCAAGTCTGACCATAAAGTATATTCACCCCCGTAAATTTCCCTAGTATCTCAACCCGTTTATCTTCAAAAATACTCATATATAACCCTTTGCCGAGTATTCTGAGTGAAAAAGCAGACAGCTTTACTATTATCTCTGTATCAGAAAATGCGCTTATTCCCTCAACGCCACTAACAGAAAGAGTAAATCCAAGTGCCGTTTTAAAAAGTTCCAAATGAAATCCTGCTAATATCGCAAGAGGCTCTTTTACGATTTTATCACTGTTTTTCTGCATTTTATTTCTCTCCCAAACATAAATCTATATTAAATTTATGAAGCAGGAGCAAAAAAATGACGGTAATAGGCGAAGATAAAAAAACGACTTTCGGACTAATAAAATCAGTAGTAGCTTTTTTAGGTTTTTTTCTTTGCGTTGTTTTTCTATCAAAAAACATAGCAAAAGAAACTCTGAACGGAATGCGCTTTGCCATAGAGGTAATACTGCCAACTCTATTTCCCTTTATGGTGCTTTCGGATTTCGTCACTAATTTATTCGTCTTTGAAAAAAGCAAAAAGCTCTCCTTGTGTTTCGAAAGAACGTTCAAAATAAACGGATCTGCAATATCAACGTTTTTGTCCGGAATAGTTGGTGGATTTCCTGTTGGAGCAAAAAGTGCGCTAAGTCTATACAAAAACGGAAAAATATCAAAATGCGAATGTGAGCGACTTATGTGCTTTGCAAACATTCCAAGCCCTGCTTATGTAATATCAGCAGTTGGAATAGGAATTTTATCAAGCTATAAATTCGGACTTATCTTGTATTTTGTTTCAGTCTTATCCTCCCTGATATGCGGTATAATCATTGGCGTAAAGAAAGATTTTACAAGTATTTCACCAGAAAATGCAAACAATTGTTATTCTTTCGTCACCTCATTAAAAACCTCTGCATTATCATGTGTCAATCTGATTTTCTTTATTTCCTTCTTCTCTACAGTATGCGGAACGGTAAAAAAATTGCACGTATCCACTGTTATAAAAAGCGTGCTTATAACCCTTGCAGAAGTTGGAAACGCCACTCTCTATATATCGGATTTATATATTTTATCAAACAGATTTAAAATGGCACTAATTTCATTTTCGCTTTCTTTCTCGGGAATTTCTGTGCTTATGCAAAGCCTTTCATTTGATGGCGGTGAAGATATGTCTATATTGAAATGCTTTGCTTACAAGCTTATTTCGGGGATTATTTCCTTTATTATAATAATCCTACTGCCGATTAAGATATAAAAAAACGAGTGAATTTCCCGAAAGAGAAATTCACTCGTCTGTTTGTTTATTAAATTGAAGGAAGAGTTATAGGTCTTGTACCTTCGTAAGTATCTTTACTACCGTTTGTATTGCCACCATTGTCGGTATTGCCGTTATTGTTTGTACCTCCGTTATTTTCTCCTCCCTCATTTGAGCTGGGTGGATCACTTCTATCACCACCGCAAGACACAATCGTGAGAGATATGGAAAAAATCATAAGCAAAACAAGGGCGAGGGAAATAATCTTTTTCATATTTTCCTCCTTACAGTATTATTACTTAGAAAGTCTCTCTTCCAAAGCCTCAAGCTCTGCATAGAACTCAGCGGGAACTCTCTCGCCTACCTGAGCGTAGAACTCTCTGATACCCTTGCAGTCTTCAAGCCAGAGTGACTTATCAACGTTGAGAAGATCTGCGAGAGTCTCCTTGGAAATATCAAGACCGTCAATATTGATGTCATCAACGTAAGGAACGTATCCGATAGGAGTCTCAACTGCACCTACCTTATCCTCGCAACGAGCGAGTATCCACATAAGAACACGCATATTGTCGCCGAATCCGGGCCAAATGAAATGACCTTCGTCATCAGTTCTGAACCAGTTAACGTGGAAAATCTTAGGAGCATTGGGAGTAACCTTGCCCATAGAGAGCCAGTGTGCCCAGTAATCACCCATATCGTAGCCTACGAAGGGACGCATAGCCATCGGGTCACGACGAACTACACCTACAGCGCCTGAAGCTGCTGCAGTGGTCTCGGAAGCCATGATAGAACCAACGAATGCTCCGTGCTGCCAGCCGAATGACTGATATACAAGGGGTGCAGTCTTTGCGCGGCGTCCGCCAAATACGATTGCAGAAATCGGTACACCTGCAGGATCGTTAAACTTATCAGAAATGCAAGGACAGTTGATAGCCTTAGCGGTAAATCTGGAGTTAGGATGAGCACCGGAGGTGTTTACCTTATCAGCCTTGTCGTACTTGGTGTAATCCCACATCTCGCCCTTCCAGTTACGAGCGTTCTTGGGAGGATTATTGTCAAGACCTTCCCACCAGATAGTGTTATCATCAAGATTGTGACAAACGTTGGTGAAAATGGTATCACGCATAGCGGTTGCAAGAGCGTTGGGGTTAGACTTATCGTTAGTACCGGGTGCAACACCGAAGAATCCGTTCTCGGGGTTACCCGCCCAGAGTCTGCCGTCTGCTCCTACTCGAAGCCAAGCAATGTCATCTCCTACGCACCAAACCTTATAGCCCTTGTTCTTGTAGATTTCCGGAGGAATAAGCATTGCAAGGTTGGTCTTACCGCAAGCAGAGGGGAACGCTGCGGAAATATACTTAACCTCTCCCTCGGGATTCTCGATACCGAGAATGAGCATATGCTCTGCCATCCAGCCTTCCTTTCTACCAAGGTAGGAAGCAATACGGAGAGCGAAGCACTTCTTACCGAGAAGAACGTTTCCGCCGTAACCGGAGTTAACGGACATGATGGTGTTATCCTGGGGGAAGTGTGTGATATAACGGTTCTCTTCGAAGTCGGAGGCCAAGCGGTCTTAGGAAGACAAGAAATCTACTC
>JAZRLJ010000068.1:0-9504 GCA_045646755.1 Eubacteriales bacterium
GGAATAAATCCGTAGTTTGCAGGGTAGTGCGTCGAGGTGTACAGAATTCTATCGAGCATTATAAGTCCTGTTTCCTTGTCAAGCTCATACTTCTTTTTAGAGCCCTTTGAAATCTCGATTACACAGATAAAGTCCTCGGGCGTTATTCTCTTCGGTGAAATGTCATGCCAAATATTACTCATATTTTTACCTCGCTTTCGGACAATATTATAATTCATTTTAATAAAAAATGCAATAGGCAAAGGTAAAACGCTTGACAAATGGGGATATCAGGGTGTATAATTATTTTATTTAAAATATATTTCGGTGGCCGTTTTGGTCGGAAAGGAACAGTTATGAACACTAAAATTCTTAAACTTGTCGAAAAAGATGCGAAAATGAGCGTTGAGGATATTGCCGCTATAGTCGGCATCAGCGCAGAGGAAGTCGCCGCCGAAATTGCCGAGATGGAAAGCGCGGAAATTATAAAAGGATACAAGGGAATTATTGACTGGTCTAAGGCTGACGCTGCTCGCGTGAGCGCTATAATCGAGCTTAAGGTTATGCCCACCGCGGGACTCGGATTTGAGGACGTGGCAAAGAGAATATCCGAATATCCCGAGGTTGAGTCCGTTGCTCTTATGTCGGGCGCGTACGACCTCTCGGTTATAGTAAAGGGTAAGACCTTCCAGGAGATAGCAATGTTCGTTGCAAAGGAGCTTGCCGTTATAGATTCCGTAACTTCAACTGCGACTAACTTCATTATGAAACAGTATAAGGAGTTCTCTGTTGAGCTCTGCTCAGATGACGACTGGAGGGAAAAGGTTTCCTTATGATAGACTATTCTAAAGTACTTGCTGACATCCCGCGCGAGATAAAGCCGTCGGGAATACGCAGATTTTTCGATATTGCAAACAACATGGAGGGAGTTATATCCCTCGGAGTCGGCGAGCCCGACTTCAAGACTCCTCGCAGAATTCGTAACGAGGGTATTCGCACTCTTGAGGGAGGACGCACCGGATACACCGCAAACCGCGGACTCAAGGAGCTTCTCTGTGAGATTTCAAGATACGTAGACAGAAAATACGGAGTAGAATATAATCCGTCGAGTGAAATTCTCGTTACCGTTGGAGGTAGCGAGGCGATAGACCTCGCTGTCAGAGCAATAGTTTCGGTAGGCGACGAGGTAATAATCCCTCAGCCCTCCTACGTCTGCTACGAGCCTATAACGAGACTTGCAGGCGGTGTTCCCGTTATAGTTGAGACTAAGGCGGAGAACGGATTTAAGCTTACTGCTGACGAGCTGCGCGCGGCTATAAGCGAGAAAACTAAGCTTCTTATTCTCCCATACCCCTCCAACCCCACCGGCGCGGTTATGGACAGAGAGGATATAGAGGCTATTTCCGAGGTGCTTCGCGACACTAATATTGCGGTTATTTCAGACGAGATTTACGCAGAGCTTACCTTTGGTAAGAAGCACGTTTGTGTGGCTTCTGTAGATGGTATGCGCGAGCGCACTATTCTTGTAAACGGATTTTCAAAGGCGTTTGCTATGACAGGCTGGCGTCTCGGTTACCTCTGCGCTCCAAAGGAGCTTTGCTCTGTTATGACGAAGATACATCAGTATGCTATAATGTGCGCTCCCACCACCTCGCAGTATGCCGCCATAGAGGCACTCAGAGCCTCAGACGAGGACGTTATGCAGATGGTAGAGGAATATGACAGACGCCGCCGTATAATCGTCAAGGGATTTAACGACGTAGGTCTTGAATGCCGCGAGCCTTTCGGCGCATTCTACGCATTCCCCTCTATTAAGAGCACGGGAATGACGAGTGAGGAATTCTGCGAGAAGCTTCTTTATGCAAAGAAGGTTGCTCTCGTGCCCGGCACTGCATTCGGTGAAAGCGGAGAGGGATTTGTAAGAGCCTCTTATTGTTATTCTCTTGCTCATATAAGAGAAGCTATCAAGCGTATAGGCGAGTTTATCGCTGAGCTGGAGGAAGGAAAATGATAATCGAAAAGGGCCGTCCCGCCTCGGGCGAGGGCAGACTTAAGAAAGAAATAAAATCCTACGACCTTCTCGATTCTCTCGGCATTGAATACGAGAGAGCCGACCACGAGGCAGCTATGACCATGGAGGCGTGCGAGGAGGTAGACAAGGCTCTCGGTGTTAAAATATGCAAGAATCTCTTTCTTACAAACCGTCAGCAGACCGCATTCTATCTTCTGCTTATTCCGGGTGATAAGCCATTTAAGACGAAGGACATCTCCTCTCAGATAGGCTCGTCCCGTCTTTCATTCGGCTCACACGAGCTTATGGAGGAGCTTCTTGATATAACTCCGGGCTCGCTCACCGTTCTCGGACTTATGAACGATATTGACAAAGACGTGACTCTGCTTATTGACGAGGACGTGCTTGGGGAGGAATATTTCGGCTGTCACCCGTGTATAAACACCTCGAGTCTTAAGTTTAAGACCTCTGACCTTACGGAGAAGCTTATACCCTCGCTTGGTCACAGACCGACTATGGTAAATCTTCCTCGTGAAATTATTGAATAAATCAAAAAAGAAGGGGATTTCACCTCTTCTTTTTTTGTTCTCCCTCGCGCGCACGCCTTTAACAGAACCAATGTTTATGTTCGTTATCTCTTTTATATATATTTATTATATATCTTTATTATATACTTTATTATCTACTGACATTTTGTCAGGTCTTGTATGACATTTTGTCAGTTGAAAAGTGACATTTTGTCAGTTGAAATATGACATTTTGTCAGTTGAAAGCTGACATGTTTTTAGCCTGTAAAAAAACGACAGAAGCACCGCCTGTGACGAAGCCTCTGCCGTTTTATTTTTTATATCTGTCGGAAATCTTAGTTTTCTTTTCTCAGTATTTCAAGCAGCGCTCTAAAATTTTCGGGAAGGGGAGATTCAAACTGCATTTTTTCATTCGTTCTGGGGTGATTGAAGGTGAGCTTCTTTGCGTGGAGAATCTGTCCGTCAAGAAGAGTGGGGTGCAGCTTTTCAAATCTTATTTTTGCTCCGCCGTAAACTTCGTCGCCGATAAGCGCGTGACCTATATGAGAGAGGTGGACTCTTATCTGGTGTGTCCTGCCCGTTTCGAGAAAAGCCTTGATATAAGTTATATCACCGAATCTCTCTATTACCTCATAGTGCGTCACTGCTTCCTTTGCGTGAGAGGAGGGGGCGGTGAGGACTGCCATTTTCTTTCTGTCTACAGGGTGTCTTCCTATGGGGAGATTTACTGTGCCTGAGTCGTTTTTGAACCCGCCCTTTACGAGCATATAGTATTCTCTCGTCACGTCGTGCTTTTCAAGGTCTAGCGAAAGAGCCTTGTGAGAAAAGTCGTTCTTCGCTATAACGAGAAGTCCCGAGGTATCCTTATCTATTCTGTGTACTATTCCCGGGCGCATGACTCCGCCGACGCCCGAAAGGGAGTCCTTCATATGATATAGAAGAGCGTTTACAAGTGTTCCCGAGTAGTTACCCGGGGCGGGGTGCACTACCATTCCCGAGGGCTTGTTTATTACCGCTATATCCGAGTCCTCGTAGAGAATATCAAGCGGGATATTCTCCGCCTCTACCGTAGACTCTTTGACCTCTGGTAGAGTTATTGATATTTCGTCGCCTTCCTTTACAGCGTATTTTTTTGACACGGGTGCGCCAAAAAGCAGAATATCGCCGCTTTCTATAAGCTTTTGCGCAGCGCTTCTTGAAAGCTCTGTTTCTTCTGCTATAAAGCTGTCAATGCGCTCGCCCGCAAATTCCTCACTTACCGTCAGAAGCATTTTCGTTTTCCTTTTTAGCCTTTGAGTCTTTTATAATATCGAGTATAAGAGCGAGTATAAGAAGTCCTGCGCCAACGCATACGAAGGAGTCGGCTACGTTAAACACAGCGAAGTTTATAAGACGGAAATCTATCATATCAACGACGTACCCGAGAGCTACTCTGTCTATCATATTACCGATACCGCCCGAGATTATGATTGCGATAGAAACGTCGTAGAGCGTATTCTGGCTCATTCCCGAGAAGAGAAATGCAATCATACCGAGTATAGCGACCGTTGATATAATCATAAATACCCATCTTGAATCGGCGAGCATACCGAATGCAGCTCCGCGGTTTTCTACGTAAGTCAGATGTATAACGCCGTTTATAATCGGGCAGGTGGGTATTGGCATCAGAAACTTAACCGCAAGAAATTTAGTAAGCTGGTCGAGCGCTATTCCGAGAAGAATTATCGCGGAAAGCAGTGAGTATTTTTTTATCGAAAGCTTTTTCATTTTTTATTTCCTTAAAAACATTTATGGCGTACCCGTGGGGATACGCCTGTAATTTTAGTCTTTGAAGTCTATTCCGCTGGGGGTTATGATGTAAGTGCCGGGAGCGACGTTTTTGATTTCTCCGTCCTTGGTGTAGGTAACGCCGTTGAGGAAGTCGAGCATTCGTATTGTGGTCGCCTTGTCAACAAGCTCCATATTGAGCACGACGGTGCAGCCCTCTATAAGATAGTCTGCAATGTCGCTGACCTCTGCAAAAGACTCGGGGCGCATAACCTTAAGCTCGATATTGCTTCCCTCTATGGACGATGATGCGGGAGCAGGCTTTTCCTCGCGTGGCTCAGGTCTTTCGAAAACTGCCTCGGTAGCCTCGTCAAGATTCTTGAATTCTATTTCTTCTACTGCGGATTCCTTGTTTTTTGCTCTCATTTTTTCTGCAAGCTTTTCAAACATTTTCCATACTCCTTTATTTCATAAATAATTTTCTTCCGACGCGGACGAGAGTAGAGCCCTCTTCTATGGCGACCTCATAGCTGTCGCTCATACCCATTGAAAGAGTGGGATTCTCGCCGAATCCGTATTTATCGTTAAGTGAATCGAAAAGAGTCTTTGTGAGCCTGAAATATTTTCTCAGTCCCTCAGGGTTATCCGTTACGGGCCCCATGGTCATAAGTCCCTCGACGGAAATTCCTTCAATGCCGAGAATTTCATTCATAAGCCTCTCTGCATTTTCGATAAGTACACCGCTCTTGCTCTCCTCGGCGGCGCTGTTTATTTCTATAAGAACCGGTATGACTCTTCCGTTATTTTTCGCGTGTCTTCCGATGTCCTCGGCAAGTTTAAGAGAGTCAACCGAGTGTATCATTTTCGTTATCGGAGCGACCAGCTTTATTTTGTTCCTCTGGAGAGTACCTATCTCGTGCATATTGACCGAGAGTCCCATTTCTGAGAGAAGCTCAAAGCGTCTTTTTACCTCACCGGGACGGTTTTCTCCGAGGTCCTTTGCACCTGCCTTTACGAGAGCGACAAGCTCCTCGTCGCTTCCGCTTTTCGTAACTGCGACGAGCGTGGGAGATTTGACTCCGACTCTTGTTGAAATGCCGTCAATCTCTGCGACGAGAGAGTCGTAATTTCGTTTTATATAATCGTAATTTTCCATAACGCCTCAAGAAAGCTATTTTTATCAATTATACCATTTTACATAGCTAAATTCAAGAGCTTTGTAAAAATATTTCGACAAATAAACCTATTGATTTTGAATTATCTATATGCTATAATTATATGGATAATATAAAATATTAAATTTTGGAGTCTGAAATGCACGAAAAAATTTGCGGAGCTCACTTGCCGCCTGTTATGGCGCTGGCGTATCTCGGAGACGCGAGACACTCTCTTTACGTCAGGCGTATGCTCGTAGAACGCGGAATTGCAAAGTCTAAGGACCTAAACTGTGAGGCGCTTGCCTTCGTTACGGCAGAGGCTCAGGCGAGAGCCTTTGAAAAAATTGAAGGAATGCTTCTTGAGGACGAGCTTGCCGTCTTTAAGAGAGCGCAGAATTCGACTCATCTTAATAAGCCAAAGCGCGCCTCGGGGCGCGATTACCGACTCGCTACGGGATTTGAGGCAGTTATCGGTATGCTTGAATGGCTTGGTGATTCGGAACGCATAGAAATGCTGCTTCGGGCGGCTTATGAAGAAGAAAAAAACACATCAGGAGATATAAAAAATGATTCAGAAGATTAAAGGAACAATGGATATTCTTCCCGACCAGACACCCCTTTTCAGATACATAGAGGGAGTTATGCGCGAGGAGGCTGAAAAGTACGGATACGGTGAAATCCGCACCCCCACCTTTGAAAATACCGAGCTTTTTGTAAGAGGCGTTGGTGATACCACCGACGTTGTGCAGAAGGAAATGTATACCTTTGCAGACAGAGAGGAAAACCGTTCTATTTCACTCAGACCCGAGGGTACTGCTTCGGTTGCAAGAGCGATAATCGAGAACGGAAAATGCTCCGACCCGATGCCTCTCAAGTATTACTATATAATATCCTGCTTCCGTCACGAGAAGCCACAGGCAGGCAGAAGCCGTGAGTTTTTCCAGTTTGGAACAGAGCTCTTCGGCACTGAGAATCCCGCCTCCGACGCAACCGCAATAGCGCTTGCTCATTCGGTGCTTAAGAGACTCGGACTCAGTAACGTTAAGCTTCACATCAACTCCATAGGCTGTAAGGAGTGCCGTCCCGCATACAGAGAGGCTCTTATAAATTACTACAGCGCTCATAAGGAAACCTTGTGCGACAACTGTAAGTCCCGTCTTGAGAAAAATCCTCTGAGACTTCTCGATTGCAAGAGCCCCATTTGTCACGCTCTTGCCGAGAGCGCTCCCAAGACCACGGACCACCTTTGCTCCGAGTGTGAGAAAAAGTTTGATATGCTCAAGGCGTGCCTTGATTCTATGGGAATAGAGTACGTCGTAGATTCCTCTATCGTAAGAGGACTTGACTATTACACGGGTGTCGTATTCGAGTTTATCGCAGAGGGCATCGGCGCTCAGTCCACCGTCTGCGGAGGCGGTAGATACGACGGTCTCGTAGAGTCCCTCGGCGGTCCTAAGCTCTCCGGTATAGGCTTCGGTATGGGTATTACCAGAGTTATTCTCGCTATGCGTGAGCTTGGACTTGATAAGATTTACGCAGAGACTCCTAAGCTCTATATTGCCGCTCTCGGCGATAACGCTATAGTAAAGGGCCTCGGAATTGCAGAGAGACTCAGAAAGAGCGGAGTATACGCAGAGTGCGACATCGTCGGCAGAAGCCTCAAGGCGCAGATGAAGTATGCTAATAAGATAGGCGCTTCATATACTCTTATAATCGGTGACGGTGAAATTGAGAGCGGAAAGGCTCAGCTTCGTAATATGGAATCGGGCGAGCAGACCGAGATAGAGCTTGACTCCTTCACTATCTGATATGACTGACAGACAGAAATTTCTTCCCGTATCTAAGCGGGATATGACCGAGCGCGGATGGGCAGAGGCGGATTTTGTTTACGTCTCGGGCGACGCCTACGTCGACCACCCGTCCTTTGGCGCTGCGATAATAACGCGAGTTCTTGAGAAAATGGGCTTCAGGGTTGCCTTTCTCTCTCAGCCTGACTATAAGTCCTGCGAGGATTTCAAGAGATTTGGCAGACCGAGGCTTGGATTTCTCGTATCGTCGGGCAACATAGACTCAATGGTAGCTCATTATACCGTTTCCAAGAAAACGCGCTCCTACGATTACTATACCGCGGGCGGTAAGATGGGCGCGCGTCCCGACCGCGCGGTTATAGTCTACTGTAACAGAATAAGAGAGGCGTACGGAGATATTCCTATCGTTATAGGCGGTCTTGAGGCTTCTCTTCGCAGATTTTCCCATTACGACTACTGGGACGACAGAGTAAGGCGCAGTATTCTCGTTGACAGCCGCGCCGACATACTCACCTACGGAATGGGAGAAAATATTATAAGGCGAATTGCCGAGCTTCTTGAACGCGGTGTGCCTATTAAGAAGATACGCGACGTGCGTGGCTGCGTTTACCTTGCAAAGCAGGGAGATAAGGTTTTCTTTGACTCGGTAGAGGTAGGCGATTATGATGAACTCAAGAATGATAAGAGTCTCTATGCCAAGGCATTCGCAACTCAGTATAAAAACACCGACTCGGTTTCTGGTAAGGCTGTAATCGAATACTATGGGGATAAAATGCTCGTGCAGAATCCTCCTATGCCCCCTCTTTCACGTGAGGAGCTTGACGAGGTTTACGCTCTGCCTTACGCAAGAGATTACCACCCCGATTACGAGGCTCTCGGAGGCGTGCCCGCCATAGCTGAGGTAAAGCACTCCATAACTCACAACAGAGGCTGCTTTGGAGCTTGTAATTTCTGCGCCCTTGCATTTCATCAGGGCAGAGAGGTGCGCTCAAGAAGTGAAGAGAGCGTTTTAAAGGAAGCTGAGATAATAGCGGGAATGTCCGACTTCAAGGGCTATATAAACGACGTTGGCGGTCCTACGGCTAACTTCAGATATCCTTCCTGCGATAAGCAGGAGAGGAGCGGAGTATGTCCCACGCGCAAGTGTCTTGCTCCCACCCCCTGCAAGAATCTCAAGGTAGACCATACCGAGTATATGAATATGCTTGAGAAAATCGAGAGGATAAAGGGAGTAAAGAAGGTATTTATCCGCTCGGGAATCCGCTTTGATTATCTTATATACGATAAGGACGACAGATTTTTCAGAAGGCTTGTTACAAATCACGTGTCGGGACAGCTTAAGGTTGCGCCCGAGCACTGCTCAAATAACGCGCTTCTTATGATGGGAAAGCCGTCCGTCGAGGTCTTTGAAAAATTCAAGAAAAAGTATTTTGAGCTTTGCTCTGAGGCAGGGCTAGAACAGTATCTCGTGCCATACCTTATGTCAAGCCACCCGGGCTCGACAATGAAGGATGCTATCGAAATGGCGCTTTGGCTGAAGAGGTGGGGCTACTCTCCTGAGCAGGTGCAGGATTTTTATCCCACACCCGGCACTATATCTACCGTTATGTACTATACGGGCATACATCCTATGACGGGAAAGAGAGTAGAGGTTACAACCGACTATCACGAAAAGAAGCTTCAAAGAGCTCTTTTGCAGTTTTCTAAGCCTGAGAATGCAAATCTCGTAAGAGAGGCGCTAAGACGTGCGGGAAGAGAGGATTTAATAGGAAACTCACCCGAGTGTCTGGTAAGACACGCATTCGGACAGGGAAAGGAAACGAGATTTGTTCCCGACAAAAACCTCAGGAAAAAGATTTCCTCCTCTAAGTCCTCAAGTGGCTCTCGCGGTGCGAAAAACACTCAAAAAACAGGCACAAAAAAGGAAAACGGCAAAAAAATCACACCTAAAAAATCCAAAACAGGCAATGTTGCACAAAAAAGACAGGGAAAGTTCTCTACAAACGCAAAAAAGCGTTAAAATGACGCAAAAAACGAACCGTGTAGTAAAAATTACGAACTATAGCA
Organism: Eubacteriales bacterium; assembly: GCA_045646755.1. GTDB lineage: Bacteria > Bacillota > Clostridia > Oscillospirales > CAG-272 > UBA1740. The sequence goes on from JAZRLJ010000068.1 coordinate 9,317, forward strand.
GATGAAAAAACAAAGCAGTTTTCAAAAAACGCAAATTTTAAAAAAATCAAAGAATTTTTCGAAAAGCTATTGACATAACGGAAAAGTGAAGATTTTGAAATAAAGGTCATTTTGAACTCTTAAAGTCTTCTAAATGTGGAAAACCTATTGATAACTTGGGAGAGATTCGACAAATTCTTGAAAATTCG
>JAZRLJ010000069.1:0-14385 GCA_045646755.1 Eubacteriales bacterium
ATCCCCCTCTGCGTGCAATGCTCAGCCGTATCATATAACCGTTTGCGAGGGTGAAAGCGCCCGAGAGGTTGCAAAGGCTACGATGGGAATGGGTATGAATAAATTTGCCGCTGACGCGCCTGTGATGATGGTAATTTCAGAGGATAGCTATAACGCCACCGCAGCTCTTGGCGCAAAGGTAAAGAAGAACGATTACCGCTCTATTGATATAGGTATTCTTTCTGCTTATATAACTGCCGAGGCGGAAGCGCAGGGGCTTGGCAGCTGTATTATAGGCTGGTTTGACGAAAAGAAGATTAAGGAAATATGCTCGTGCGGTACACCGCGTCTTGTTATTTCGATAGGATATGCCAAGGAAGGAGATGCTCTTCGTGATAAAAAGCGCAAGGATATATCCAAGCTTGTGAGTATAATAAAATCCTAAAAATCAATCTTTGTTGAAGAATTTGACAACAAATGGTTACAAAATAGCTATATTTACTTGAAAAATCGAATTTGATGTTAGACTTGTGTTTGACTTTTGAGGTAAAAGATGGATAAAGAAAAACTGATAAATAAATTGTTTTTATTGGCAGAGCCGGAATACCGCAATTTTATGTCAGCGCTTTTGCCCACCGTCAAAAAAGAGCGTATCATAGGTGTCAGAATGCCGACTCTTCGCAAAATAGCCGCAGAAATTAAGCGGTCGGGAGAAGAAGACGAATTCTTTTTATCTCTTCCGCACACATATTACGAGGAGGACGCAATACACGCCTACCTCATTTGTATGATTGAAGGCTCACGTTGTATAGAAGAGATTAAACGGTTCCTCCCCTTTGTTAATAACTGGGGAATCTGTGACTCTCTTCGACCCAAGGCTAAAAGCATAACGCTAGATGACATATATTACTGGCTTGACTGTAAGGACATTTATACTGTGCGATTTGCCATAGAAATGCTTATGCTCCACTATCTAGGTGAGAATTTTTCACCTGAAATGCCCGAAAAAATAGTATCGCTATGCAGCGGTGAATACTACCTTGATATGATGATTTCCTGGTATTTTGCAACGGCTCTCGCTTATAGGTTTGGCGAGATACTCCCGTATCTTTTGGAGCGTAGACTCTCGCGGTGGGTACACAACAAAACCATTTCCAAAGCTTGCGAAAGTCTTAGAATACCGAAAGAGCAAAAGGAATATTTGAAAACGCTCAGGATGAAGTAAAATGGCATTTCGTTTGTAAGCTCTGCTACTTTTAGCAGAGCTTTTTCTTTGGTATTAAAAACTGTACCATTTTACATTTTTTTATACTATTTTCCATTGCTTTTGCCGTTTATTTTTTATATAATTCTTTGTGTAGACGCGAGGGCATGCGAAAAATATTTTCACGCGCGTATTTACAAATCGCAAAAACTGTGTTATAATTCTAGTCGAAAAATATATAAAGGAGCTATACAATGGAAACTTTAGCAGTAGTACTTGAAATTATGATGATAATTTGCTTTGGAGCTTCATGGCCTTTTAACGTTATGAAGTCTTATAAGGCAAGAACGGCAAAGGGCAAGAGCCTTCTTTTCCTTCTTTTCATAATTGCGGGTTACGTAGCAATTATCGCCTCCAAGATTATCCTCTTCTCGATTAAGACGCCCACATGGATAAACTGGATTGCATTTGCCTTCTACATTATCAACATTCTTATGGTTACCACCGACCTCTGCATCTATTTCAGAAACAGAAAGCTTGATGCTGAGAGAGAGGCGTAAAAACATTAAAAAAAAGCAGCCGAGTCTTATTTTGGGCTCGGCTGATTCCCTATGATAGGAGATACGAATTATGGAAAAAAGATTTGTTTCGCAGATGAAAAGCATAGCGGCAGAGCTCGATATGGATTTCATAATGAGAGAGGTCAGCGCACTTACGGATATCGAATATCCTCAGACCTTTAAGGCGAGGGCAAATTCAACTGATTACGTAGAGGCCCTTCTCAAAAAAGAGGGATACGCTGACGTTTTGCGCGTAGACTTTCCTGCTGACGGAAAAACCGCTTACCAGGATAAGAGAATGCCTATAAGCTGGGACGTATCAAAGGCGAAAATGACTATTCTTTCTGCTGTTCCAGGTCTTGAGAGAAAGGTTGTTGCCGACTACGAGGAGAACCCGTTTTCTATAGTATGGGGCTCGGTTTCTACCCCCGAGGGCGGAATGAACGTAAGAATAATTCCCGAGGCTGAGGTCTTTATGGGCGAGGACGCGAGAGGAGCTCTCGTGCTTCTTGAAACCAGTGACAGATGCTGCTCTGACGTTATAACGCCTATTCTTGACCTTGGAGCTATTGGCTTTGTTACCGACGGTGTTGTAGGCGGAGTGGAATCCCCCGATACTATAACCTGGGTAAACAGCGCGGTTGACGATTCAAATCATTGGCACGTTCAGGCTGACGACAGAGATTTCATAGGCTTCTCTATCTCCGCACGCGACGGCAGAGCAATTCGAGCCGCAGCGAACAAGGGACAGGTCTGGGCTCGTATCGAGTCGGACGCTTACCGTCATACCGAAGGAAAGGTAAGTATGCTCAGCGCTACCATTCCCGGAGAGAGTGAAAGGGAGCTTTGGGTTCTCGCTCACCTTTACGAGCCGCTTGCGACGGATAATTCGAACGGTGTAATCGGTGTAATAGGAATAGCAAATCTTATAAGAAAAATGATTGCCGACGGCAGACTTAAAAAGCCGAGATATACCATTCGTATGGTGTTTTCGATGGAGCTTTACGGCTTTGCGGCTGTGGCTGATTACTTTGGCGGATACCTTGGTGACAGATGTATAGGCGCTATCAACGTTGACGCGCTTCCTGTTTCTGAAAACGATAAGAAAATGGCGATTTATTTCTCCACTAATGCCACTCCGTTTTGCGGAAACTATACGGTTCTTGAAACGTTCAGAGCTTTTGAAAAGGCGTTTGACGGAATGCTTAAAATAGGAAAGTTTGGTGAGTCCTCTTACGGTGACGACTGCTCGCTTAACGATTCTACGGTTTCTCTTCCTACAGTTTGGCCTTTCCATTTTTGCGAGCCGAGATACCGCTATCACCACAATTCGATAAGAACTGTTGATTACATAGAAGAAAAGAAGTATAATGCCTTCCTTTCAGCCTTGGCTCTGCTTATTATCAAGCTTGCAGCTCCTACTGACGAGGATATAAAGGATATCGCCGAGGGCGCGGTTGTTATAGCAAACGAGAGGCTTCAGAGCTTTGCGGACGCTGTATACGCCGAATCCGAGTCGGAATCGAGAATTAAGTATTTCCTTGAGGTCGAGAAGAAAAATATGCTCGACTTTAAAAAGTATATGAGTGAGGATGAGGCTGTGGCATTTGCCGACAGAATAGTCTGTCCCAGCGTCAAGGCAGATGAGAATATCCCTCTCACCCCCTGGCAGACATACGCTAAGGGTATAGTTGCGAAAAGACTTACCGTAGGTATGCCTCACGACCTTGCTAATTTCCCAAAGAATAAGAGAAAATCGCTTCCCGGAATTGTGCTTTACAGCCCTCTTTCAAGAATTCTTTCTGACCTTGACGGAGAGATGAATCTCTACGAGGTAATACGCAGAGCGCTCTGGGAAACGGGTACTCCGAATACCGATGCGGAATATAAGAGATACGTAAACATTCTCTACTATCTTGAAGAGGGCGGTTACGTAGAACTTAAAAACGACGGTGAAATTTATGAGGAAGACGTCGTTAAGTCCATCCGCGCGCTCGGACTTGAAGAGGGAGATACCGTTATGGTGCACTCCTCGGTTTCTGCCTGCGGACACATAGTCGGCGGAGCAAAAACTGTTGTAAAAGCATTACTCAAGGTGCTTGGAGAGGACGGCACTCTTATGGCGCCTGCATTCACCTGGCCCTATATGTACTTTGAAGGGGAGCATCAGCGAATGAGAAGGTTCCGCCCCTTTAATCCTAAAAATTACGGCGCTATTACTACGGGCGCTCTGCCTAAGTCTATGCTCAAGGATTTCGGCGCAAAGAGAAGCGCTCACGTTACACATTCCTGGGCTGCTATCGGTAAGAATGCAGAGTACTGTACGGAGGCTCACAGAGCTATTGATAAGCCATGCGGAGATAACAATCCCATGGAAAAGGCTCTCGAAATCGGCGGTAAGGTTATCTTCTTTGGCTGCGGAGTCAGCCCTAACACCTTCCTTCATTACCTTGAGGAAAAGTCTGAGTCAAACTTCCTTGAAAACTCGGTTGTAAAGATTGAGCGTGATGACGGAAAGCTTGTTACCGAGGTGGTAAGAAACGAAATGCCCGGCTGCCGCGATTTTTACGGTAAGAAGAAGCCTATATGTAAGTTCTACACCAAAGCAATGGAGAGAGGACTTAAAATTAAAAACGAGTCTCTCGGAGTGGGTGAGCTTTATATGATGGAGCTCTCCGAACTTTATAATATAGGTATGGACCTCTTCAGAGAGGATCCCGATATCACTCTTTGCGACTCTCCCTCTTGTCTTTTCTGCAACAGATACAGAAAGAAGAAGCTTTAATCAAAGGAGAATAAAATGATAAATCCTAAATTTGTACAGCAGATGAAAGATATAGCCGCAGAGCTTGATGTGGATTTTCTTATGAAGGAAACCGCAGCTCTTGCGGATATTGAATATCCCCAGACCTTCAAGGCGAGAGCTGAGGCTGCACTTTACGCGAGAGATCTTCTCTTGAAGGATGGCTTTTCAAACGTCGAAAAGGTTGATTTTCCTGCAGACGGCAAGACGTCATATCAGGACAAGAGAATGCCGATAAGCTGGGACGTAACTAACGCAAAGCTTACTATCCTCTCGGCTGTGCCAGGACTTGAAAGAAAGGTCGTTGCTGATTATCAGGAGCATCCTTATTCTATCGTTTGGGGCTCTACCTCAATTCCCGAGGGTAAGAGAAGTGTACGAATAATTCCCGAGGCTGAGGTTTTTATGGGTGAGGATGCAAGGGGAGCGCTTGTGCTTCTTGAAAGCAACGAGCAGGCTCGCGATGTTCTCGCTTCGATTCTCGATCTCGGTGCTATCGGATTTGTTTCGGAGAGAGTCATAGGAGACTGCGAGACACCCGATGAGAGAACCTGGATCAACAATGCTACCGAGGATCACGGACACTGGCACGTTCAGTCCGATGACAGAGATTTTATAGGATTTTCAATAACCCCGAGAGACGGAAGAGCTATCAGAGCTGCCGCAAATAAGGGACAGGTGTGGGCAAGCGTTGAGTCTGACGCCTACCGCCATGATAAGGGAACGGTAAGCCTTGTTACCGCAACGCTTCAGGGCGAGAGCGAGAGAGAATTCTGGCTTATTGCACATCTCTTCGAGCCTATTGCTACGGATAACTCCTGCGGTGTTATAAGCGCAATCGAAATGGCAAGACAGATTCGCAGAATGATTGCTGACGGAAGAATCAAAAATCTCAAGTATACTATTAGGTTTATATTTAGTATGGAGCTTTACGGCACCTCTGCGGCAGCTGATTATTTCGGCGGATACCTTGGAGACAGATGCATCGGAGCTCTTAACATAGACGGAATGCCTATAACCAAGGCTGACGATAAGATCATGACCTTCCAGACGCCTTATTCCGCTCCCTTCTGCGGAAACTATCTTTCGGCAAATGCGCTCAGAACCTTTGAGGCTGCATTCCCGGATTCAATGAAATATACGGGATTGGGACGCGGAAATTACGGAGACGACTGTCCTCTTAACGACGGTATGGTCAATCTTCCTACCGTATGGACTCACCACAACCGTAATTCAAGGAATTCATTCCACCACAACTCCATAGGAACTATAGATTTCATAGACCCCGATAGATTCAGATATTTTACCGCGGCAAATATTGTGTTCACCATCAATATGACAGCACCGGCAGATGAAGATATAAAGCTACTCTCCGAAATCGCTCTTTTTGAGGCTGGAGAAAAGCTTTCGGATCTCGCAAAAACTCTCGCTGACGATCCGGAGTCGGAGAGCCGCATGAGATATTACTACGAAGGAGAGAAGAAGCATCTTCTTGATTTTAAAAAATATATGAGTGAGGATGAGGCAAAGGCTCTCGCCGATCGCCTTGAATGTCCTAAGGTAAACCCCGATAAGGAGATAACCCTTACCCTGTGGCAGAAATGTGCGAAGAATATCGTAGCAAAGAGACTCACGAGGGGGCTTCCTCATGACCTTGCCGTCGTTCCCTTTGAAAAGAGAAAAACTCTTCCCGGACTTGCCCTTTATGCTCCTTTTGCTAATATGATGGCGAGCCTTGACGGAGAGACCGACCTTTATACTTTAATAAAGAGAGCCTTCTGGGAGTCTGGATATAATGCGTCTGACCGCGATTACAAATCCTACTTGGGCTTTGTAAATTACCTTGCCGAGTGGGGATACCTTGAGGTTAAGGGTGATATCAAGATTACAAAGGAGGATATCGTAAGCGCTCTTCACAGAAGCGGTCTTACGCAGGGAGATACGGTGCTCGTGCATTCATCTCTCACTGCGTTCGGAACTATTGAGGGCGGTGCTAAGACCGTAGTCGAGGCATTCCTTGAGGTTATCGGAGAGGGCGGAACTCTTATGGCTCCCGCCTTTACCGCTCCGTATATCTACTTTGAGGGAGAGCATTGGAAACTTAGAAGGTTCCGCCCGTTTAACAGAAAGAATCTAGGACTTATCACTACGGGTACGCTTCCCAAGGTGATGCTTGGAGACTTCGGAGCAGTAAGAAGCGCTCACGCAACGCATTCCTGGTGCGCTATCGGTAAAAATGCCGAAGAGAATACCTCTCTTCACGGAATGCTTGACGCTCCCTGCGGGCCCGGCAACCCGATGGAGAAGGCTCTCGAGAATGGTGCTAAGCTGATGTTCTTCGGCTGCGGCGTAAGCTCAAACACCTTCCTTCATTATCTTGAGACCGAGGCTGATTCGAACTTCGTTGCAAACGCTGTTGTAAAGATCGAGCGTGAGGACGGAAAGGTCGTCACCGAAATCATAAGAAAGCAGTTGCCCGGATGCCGTGATTTCTACTATTTCAGTAAACCCGAGGGATGTAAGTTCTATGACAGAGCAGTAGAGCGCGGTATGCAGATACAAAAGGAATCTCTTGGTGTCGGCGAAATTTACACGATGGATTTAAATGAGCTTTACACTATAGGAACCGAGCTGTTCAGAGAAGATCCCGACATCACTCTTTGCGATAGACCTCAGTGTAAATTCTGCGGTACATACAGACGCAAAAAGCTGTAATATGGAAACAAAGATTTACAAAAGATACCCGTTAGGCAATAAGAGATTTAAATGGAAGCAGAAAGAATATATTCTCTCTACTTTCAGTTATCTCGGCAAACCTGACGAAGAGGGCGATAGACTTTACGAAATAGTGGACAGAGCAACCAAGAACTGTAAGGAAGCAGGCTTCAATATGCTTGAGATGGGCTGGACTCCCCACAACAAAGCGTGGGAGGCGGTTGAAGCGTGCGAGAGGCACGGAATTGATATTATTTTTCAGGACCTCTCCATAATGGGAGGAATGCAGCAGAGATATCTTGAAAACAAAATATCTTGCGAGGTTGCAAAAAAGGTTGTAAATGCCTTTAAGGATAAAAAGCATATGATAGGTTACTACGTCTGGGACGAGCCTATCACCGAGGAGCAGCTTAAGGAAGCGAGACGTCAGATGGATATGCTCGAACAGCTTTCTCCCGACTCTCTCCTTTTTACCGTAACTATCCCCGATTACAATAACGGCGGAAATCCGAGCGATCCAAACGAGCTTCCGAAGCAGTGGGAAAACGGACTCTACGAGCCGAATTTTAGGCGCTTCGTAGAGGTTATGGATCCTCCCGTAGTTTCTTTCGATTACTATCCCGTAGGCGATTATTTTCACGTATGGGGAGATCACGTATTCAATTATGAAAACCAGTTTGACGATACGTTTCTTTGGTGCGACCTCGGACTTGCGAGAAGGATAGCTAAGGAAAAAAATCTTCCTCTGTGGTTTTATTACCAAGGGTGTAATCTTTACAAATGGACCACGCATTTTACTTTCCCTATGGTAAGATGTATGATGTATGCCGCGGCAATGTACGGTGCAAAAGGACTTCAGCATTACGAGGCGTGGCTCTCGGTTATAGACGGCGAGGGAAATAAGGGTAAATTCTTTGACGAGCAGAAAAAGATACACTCTGAATTCAAGGCTCTCGGTAATACTCTTATGGCGCTTGAAAGTACAGCCGTTTATCATAGCGAGGATTTGCTACCCGAATGCGAGTATATACAAGGATTAAAGGACGATATTTCGGATAGCAAAATATTTGCCGGCACTCTTCCGAAAAGATGCTCGCTCGGAGAATTTTGCGACGAGTACGGAAACGATTACGTAATGGTGCTTAACCGAGATTACGAAAGACCTCTTACTCACACTTTCATTCTTAAAGATAAGTACCGTATTTATGAGGTCAGCAGAGCTGACGGAGAGCAGAGAGTAATAGCAGACGAGGTGGATAATATTACCTTGACCTTTGATGTGGGCGATGCTATTCTTCTCAGAATTCAGAAGAACGAAGAAAAACCGTTTGTTTGCAAATACGTGCTCGCAGTTTAAGGTAATTAAGTATAATTTTATTAAAAGAAAACTTTAATTTACAAAAGGAGCTAAAAATGAAAATCAAGCAGGAAATTTTCAACATTAAGGGAGTTGAACTTAACGGTGTAAATCCGCTTCCTCCTTTCAGAGCAAGAGGCTGCTCTCCCGATAAGTGCGCCCCCGATTTTCCCGAATATCTTAAAGAAGGTCTTGGACATACGAGAAGAACTCTGCCCTATCTTATGCAGGATAGATATAACAGAGACAGAAAGGTCCTTGGTCTTAAGAGCGTAGTGCTTGAGAATGAGTATCTTAAGGTTATCGTGCTTCCTCAGTACGGAGGAAGAGTTCATTCTATATACGATAAGGTGACCGGTCAGGAGCTTCTCTTCACTAACTCCGTAATTCAGCCGGGTAACCTTGCGCTTCGTAACGCTTGGCTCTCTGGCGGTATTGAGTGGAACTTCGGTATCATAGGTCATTCTTGCATCACCTGTGACAACGTTTACGCAGCTATCCTTAATGACGGCGAGGGAAATGATTTCCTCAGAATATACGAGTTTGAGAGAGGCAAGAGCGCATTCTGGCAGCTTGATCTTCACCTTCCCGACGGCTCAAAGCACCTTATGTGCCACGTTCGTCTTATGAATCCGTTTGATACCGCAACCACTACATACTGGTGGACTAATATTGCGGTTATCGACGACTTCAAGACGAGAATTCTTGCATCGAATAAGCACGTAATATCCTTCACTAAGGACGGTATGTGCTACGACAGACTTCCCGAGATAAGACAGATGCCCGGCATTGATGCGACCTACCCCTGCAACGCAACGAATGCCTTTGACTACTTCATTCAGAAGGACAGGGAGGGAGAGTCTACCTGGGAGGCTGCCGCTTACAAGAACGGTCTTGTATTCTACGAGCGTTCGACCGCTCCTCTTTACTATAAAAAGCTCTTCGTATGGGGGGCTCACAGAGCGGGATATCACTGGCAGGAGTTCCTTTCCGATGGTGAGGGAACGGGATACTATGCAGAAATTCAGGCAGGTATCGCTCCCAGCCAGATCCACGATAAGATGTTCCCCGCTAAGTCTAAGTTCGAATGGACTCAGTGCTTCGGCGGCGTAGCTCTTGACGGTGACAAGCTTCGTGATCCCGATTACGATAAAGCTGTTGATTACTTCGGCGAGTACATAAACGGCGCAATTTCCGCCGAGGACATAAATGCTCTTGACAGAAAGCTTTCCGCATTTGCAGACATTCCCGTGAGGGAAGAGAATATCGTAAACTACGGTACGGGATTCGGTGCTCTTGAAATTATGAGAATGAATGAGGACGGTGACGGCGTTGCTCCCGCAAGCCTTCTTTTCCCCGAGAGCAGAATAGGAGAGGAAGAGCAGCCTTGGCTCACTCTTCTTCGTGACGGTTACATTCCTGAGCTTTCTCCCTCCGAGCTTCCCATATCCTATATGGTGAGTGACAAGTGGCTTCCCAGAATGATAGCTTCTCTTAATACCGAAAAGGGAAATAACTGGACCGCAAGAGCTCACATCGGTACGGCTCATTACGAGATTTATAACACTCAGGGATATCTCGCTGAGGTAATGACCGACGAGAGTGAGGAGAGAAGCGTTGAGCTTTCCCGCGCTGCTTGGCTTGAATCAATAGAGAAGAAGCCAAGTATCATCGGCTACAGAAACCTTGCATTTCTTGAGGATAAGGCTAAGAATTACGAGCTTGCAGAGGAGTATTACGACAAAGCTCTTGCTATGGAGGGCGCGTTTGACGATTACGCTCTTGCCTCCGAGTATCTCAGATTCCTTTCCGTCAGAGGAAAGTATGAAAAGCTCTGGGATACTTACGTTGCTCTTCCCGAAAACTGCAAGACTCCCGACCGTGTTAAGATTTCCGTTGCTAAGGCTGCTATTAAGCTTCGCAATACCGAGTATCTTGAGAAATTCTTTGCAGAAGAGCATTACGACATCAGAGAGGGCGAGGTTTCCCTTACCGACGTATGGTTTGAATTCTGCGCTCTTAAGATGGCAAAGGAGAGAGGCATTACCGAGATAACTCCTAAGATTCTCGACGACCTTATCGACGAGGCGTGGGATGCATGTCCCCCCGATAAGTCTATCGACTTCAGAATGTCTGTAAATAAAAAGAACAGATACAGAGTTTCGGCAGAGTAAAATAACTGAATTTCAAAGAGATTTTGCGATGTTTTCGCAAAATCTCTTTTTCTGTTGAAAACTTTGATTTTTAGTGCTATAATAAGGAAAAGTTTATTTTTGGAGTTTTCAAAATGAAAATATCAGATTTACTCAGAGAGGACACCCCCTCACTTTCCTTTGAGGTTTTTCCGCCCAAGACGGAGAGTAATTTTGAAAGTGTGCGCGAAGCGACCGAGGAGATAGCAAAGCTTAAGCCCTCGTTTATGAGCGTTACATACGGCGCGGGTGGAGGCACGAGCAAATTCACCCTCGATATAGCGAAGAATATAAAAGAGCGCTACGGTGTGCCGAGCATTGCTCACCTTACCTGCGTTTCTTCAACCAGAGAAACGGTCAAGCAGAGAATAGAGGATATTTCTGCGGCAGGAATACAGAATGTAATGGCGCTCAGAGGAGATATACCTAAAGAGCTTATAGATGCTGACCGCTCAGGCTGGGATTATAAGCACGCAGTGGAGCTTGTCCGTGAGCTTAAGGAGTCGGGCAAGGACTTCTGCATCGGAGGAGCTTGCTATCCAGAGATACATCCTGAGAGTGTAAATCAGAAGGAAGACATAAAGTATCTTAAGGAAAAAGTTGACGCAGGCTGCGATTTCCTTACGACACAGATGTTTTTCGATAATAATCTCCTCTACAACTTCCTTTATAAGATAAGAGAAGTAGGTATAACCGTTCCAGTAATTCCGGGTATTATGCCTATAACAAACGGAAATCAGGTAGAGAGAGCAGTGAAGCTCTCGGGCTCTTTTATGCCTCAGCGCTTTAAGTCGCTGGTTGATAAATTCGGTTCTTCTCCCCTCGCTATGAAGCAGGCGGGAATAGTTTACGCAACCGACCAGATAATCGACCTCTATGCAAACGGAATAACGCACGTCCACGTTTATTCTATGAATAAGCCTGATGTTGCCGCTAAAATACAGGAAAATCTTTCTGACATACTTGGTATATAGATATGACGAGAATTATGTTTGTCTGCCATGGTAATATTTGTCGCAGTCCCATGGCGGAATTTATAATGAAAAAGCTTGTTTCGGATGCAGGACTTTCGGATAGATTTGTTATAGCATCCTCTGCGACGAGTACTGAGGAAATATGGAACGGAGTAGGCAGTCCGCTTCACCGAGGTGCAGCCGAAGAGCTGTCACGAGGCGGCGTTCCGTATACGATGAGAAGGGCAGTTTTACTTTCGGAAAGCGACTATTCCGAGTATGATTTGTTCGTATGTATGGACCTGAGGAATATGAGAAATATACGCAGAATTTTTCCCTCAGACAAGGAATTAAAGATAAAAATGCTTATGGATTTCACCGATGGAGGCGGTGAGGTGAGCGATCCTTACTATACGGGAAATTTCCAAAAAACCTACAAAGATATATACGACGGCTGCAAGTCTTTGTTCGAAAAAATAATGAAAAAAGCAAACTTTAATTAGCAAAAACATGCAGAATACTTAAAAAACAAGTGAAAACAAGAGCGGAAAGCATAAACAAAAAACGCTTTCTGCTCTTTTTATTTTTATCTGCTCGTCATTTAGCTCAACTGCCAAATAAAGACAAAAATACATAAAATACACGCAAAGCGTATTGACAAAGCCCCACGCGTGTTATATAATATATAACATGCATTTATTTATGCGCCCACGCACTTGCAAATTCACAGGGGCGCTGTAATTTAGGAGAAAAATGGTACTTGATTACATTGTATTAGCGCTTTACGCCATAGGAATGATGGTGATAGCTTACTGTACCAGAAGGAGATCAAAATCGGTTGACGATTTCCTCCACGCAGGTAAAAAGGGCATAAACGGTTGGATGAGCGCTTTTGCTTATGGCACTACATATTTTTCGGCGGTTGTTTTCGTTGGATATGCAGGTAAGTTTGGTTCTGCATTCGGTCTTGCGTCCGTTTGGATAGGCATTGCAAACGCTATTATCGGCGCTCTGGTTGCCTGGCTGGTTCTTGCGAGAAGAACCAAGAATATGACCGGCAGACTTTCCTCAAAAACGATGCCCGATTTCTTTGAAAAGAGATTTGAGAGCAGCGGTCTTAAGGTTATGGCGGCAATAGTAATTTTCATTTTCCTTATTCCGTATTCAGCCTCGGTTTACAGTGGTCTGAGCGCTCTTTTTGAGTTTGTTTTCGGTATTTCCGGCTGGATAATTATGCTGGCTCTGGCGGTTATAACTGCCGTATACCTTTTCTTCGGAGGATATTTTGCAACCGCGCTTTCGGATTTTATTCAAGGTATCATAATGCTTATCGGTGTTGTGATTATGGTCTTGTTCTTCTTCAACAGCGAAAGCGTAAACTGGGATCTTTCTGAGCTTGCCGGTGACGTTAATAAGAATTGGTTTACCTTCGAAAGCACCAATAAGGGCTTCTACGGAAGCACAATGACGCTTCTTTCCCTTATATTCCTTACTTCATTCGGAGTATGGGCACTTCCGCAAACCGTACATAAATACTACGCCATAAGGGATAGAAAAGCTATTATGCAGGGAACTGTGGTCAGCACGGTGTTCTCTCTCATAATTGGATTTGGCGCATATTTTGTCGGAGCACTTTCGAGCCTGTTTCCGAGCGAGCTTCTCGCAGGAGTTAAGGCTGACAATATAATTCCCATTCTTCTTAAAGAGGTAATTCCCGTAGGTCTTATAGGAATCATAGCCGTACTGATTCTTTCTGCAAGTATGTCTACTCTCTCCTCTGTTTCGCTGGCTTCGGCGTCGGTTGTTGCGGTGGATCTTTACAAGGGTGAGATTAACAAGGGCGCAAGCGATAAGCGTGTAAACGTGGTTATGAAATCCCTTTGCGTTCTCTTCATAGTTATATCGGTTGTTCTTGCGATACTCAACGAGGAGTTCGGATTCAGCGCCATAGCTTATATGATGGGCATCAGCTGGGGCACTCTTGCGGGCTGCTTTATCGGGCCGTTTGTTCTCGGTGTGATATGGAAGAGAGTTACGAAGGCTGCGGCATGGTCGTCTGTGATCTCCTGCCTTGTGATTACCGTCACTCTTATATTCATTCTCGGATACAATCATCCTGCTTGTGACGGAAGCTTTGGCAGTGCCCTTGCGAACGGAATAAACTGCTCGCCTATGATAGGCTCAATATGTATGATTTTCTCGGTGATAATCACCGTACTTGTCAGCCTCTTTACAAAGAGACCGTCTGACGAGGCAATATACGAGGCTTTTGATAAGCCTATTGAAAACGAGGTATAAAAATGATTTGGTCTAAACAGGAAACTCTCTCGAGAGAGGAAATGAATGCGCTCCAGCTTGAACGACTTAAGGAAACCGTAAAGCGTGTTTACGAGAAGGTTTTGCCTTACAGAAAAAAGATGGACGAGGCAGGGATTAAGCCCGAGGACGTTAAAAGTCTTGACGACCTTAAGCGTTTGCCCTTCGTAACCAAGCAGGATATGAGAGACAACTATCCCTTCGGTCTGTTTGCCGTTCCCAAGGATGAGCTTGTGCGCATTCACGCGTCCAGCGGTACGACGGGAAAGCCCAAAGTCGGATCGTAGCCATGTCGTTCTGTGAGCC
>JAZRLJ010000070.1:0-4227 GCA_045646755.1 Eubacteriales bacterium
GGGGTATCGCCAAGCGGTAAGGCAAAGGACTTTGACTCCTTCACTCGCTGGTTCAAATCCAGCTACCCCTGCCAAAAATCGACAAGCTTCAACAGAAGCTTGTCGATTTTACTTTTTCACTCTTCACTCTTCACTTTTCACTAAAAATCCTTCGTCGATTTTCGGCAAGTAATAAGTAATTTTATAAGATTACTCCGAAAGTTTCTTTCTCATCTTTCTTCTGACTCTATTGATATGTCTTTCGAAATCACCGTTTTCAATAAGCTCGGTGAGAACGTACTGCATAAAAGTTGGAACGGTACACGAATAAAATCCAAGCTTTTTTTCGTAAATGTCTACCAGATGCTTCGGTAATACCATATAGCCGACACGCAAGGACGGTGAAATCGTCTTGGAAAAGGTGTTCAGATAAATAACGTTATCCTTCTCGGAGAGAGAAAAGAGCGTTTCCGTAGGCTTTACGGAAACCGAAAACTCGGATTCAAAATCATCCTCGATTATGTACCTTCCCTTTTCACTTGCCCATCTGACGTATTCGTGCCGCTTAGATGCGGTTGCTGTAACGCCGCTGGGATAGCTTCTGTACGGTGTCGTATGCAGAACCGAAGCGGCGGTTCCGAAAAGCGCCTTACTCTCTATACCCGTCTCGGTCAGAGGAAGAAGCTCATACTCGATTTCGGTCGCTCTGTATACCTCTTCTATCTTCTTGTACGAAGGGGATTCTATAGCAAAAACGCGGTCTCTTCCAATCAGCTCCACTATCAGCCCATACAGGTACTCAGATCCTGCGCCTATAACGATCTGCTCGGTACTGACCTTTATTCCTCGGTTTCTGCTAAGGTATCTTTTAATTGCTTCCCTAAGCTCAAAAGCACCGAAATTCTCAGATTTTTCAAGTAGGCGTTCCCTCTCCTCCGTCAGTACCTTGCGCATCGTTTTGCTCAGCACTGATAAGGGAAAGGCGCAGTCCGATGGCTCCCCGTGATAAAGAGAGGTTTTCATATGCTCAGACTTCTCCGCTTTTGCAAAGCCGTCTGCCTTACGAAAGGTCACGACGTAACCGCTCCGCGCCCGTCCCTCTGCATACCCCTCGTCGCAAAGCAAGGCGTAGGCATGCTCAACGGTTATCGTGCTAAGCCCCGTTTCCTCGGCAAGACTTCTCTTTGATGGGAGCTTAGCGTTGTAAGAATAAACCCCGTTTACAATATCGGCCCTTATCTGTGTGTAAAGCTCCAGATATACGGGTCGTTTTTTTCTGTCTATGATGTATTTCATCTGGCTATATAAAATTCTCCTAAATTGGCAATTGTAATATGGTCAGATGTATTATATACTATTTTTTGCAGAATGTAAAGAAGGGAGACTAAAAATGCATTCAAAAATAAAAAAAATAGTCATCGCGGCTCTTATGACAGCGCTCGTTTGCGTAGCTACAATGATAATAAAGATTCCCTCTCCGATGAAGGGATACATAAACCTCGGCGACTGTATGGTGTTATTATCTGCCTGGATACTGTCACCTTTGTATGCGTTTTTGGCAGCGGGACTAGGCTCGGCTCTCGCAGACCTATTCTCAGGATACGTTATATACGCTCCAGCAACCTTCGTTATAAAGGGTGCAATGGCTCTGATTGCCTTTCTCGTTTTTAAGGTTATGAACAAAAAAATCGGTAAGCTTCCCGCTGAGCTTATCGGCGGTGTGCTCGCTGAGGTCGTTATGGTCGGGGGATATTTCGTGTTTGAAGGATTTTTGTACGGATTTGCTCCCTCGCTAGTAAATATACCGGCAAACCTCGTTCAAGGAGTTGCCGGCATTATCATAGGTATTATCTTAATAAGGGTTATAGAAAGAACCAATCTTGACTTGTCTTAACAAGCGATTATATAAACTTTTCTTTACAATTTCCAAACAAATTTGAGATATTTCTCTCACTTACCACAAAATCAATATTATCAAGATTACAAAGCGTATTGATGCAAGGCTCTCCTATTTTTCCCGAGTCGAGCAGCAGTACGCTTTTTTTCGAACGTGACATCATAACTCTGCGTACGCAGTTTTCTGCTATCGCGTTATCAGTAAGAAGTCCGTCCGCTGTCAGCGTTCTGACAGAGAAAAAACAGATATCCGCGTTGAATGAGCGCAGAAAATCCTCGGCATAGCTACCTACGTAAACGTGCGAGTCCGCTGCCAGCTCGCCACCCGTTACAAAGGTCTTTGCCTTAGTTTTAGCAAGTATGAGAGGGGCTTTTGCACTGTTTGTAATAACGACTACCGATTTTTTATCTCCAAGCTCTTCGAGTAGTGCCAGCGCTGTTGACGAGCCGTCAACCATTACTGTGTCGCCGTCATTTATAAGGTCAATGCATTTCTTTCCGATTACAGTCTTAGCCTCACTGTTTTCTCTTTCACGCATTGAGAGCGGCAGATTTTCACCAAGCTCGCCTCTGAGCATAGCTCCACCGTGAGTGCGTATTATCTTTCCTGTCATATTGAGAGTGGCAAGGTCGCGTCTTACAGTAGGCTCACTTACGAAGAGCGCAGAGCAAAGCTCGGGAACACTCGCCTCTTTATGCTTTGTAAGATATTCAATAATCGCCGTTTCTCTATCCTTGTACGCCATTGTTTTTTCCTCCTGTGATTATTCGGTCAAAAACACTCATTGATTTTATCATTTTTTGACCATTTTACTCAATATCAACTATTAACATTGACTTTTTCGCTCAAAAGGATTATAACACAAATAGATAAAATAATCAAGCAAAAGGAAAAAATATTATGGCTAAAATTAACTACGCTGAAGAATCGCTGAAAAAGCATTATGAATGGGGCGGCAAGATAGAGGTTACGGCAAGAGTCGAGGTTAAAACCAAGGAGGACCTCTCGCTTGCATACACACCCGGTGTTGCTACTCCCTGTCTTGAAATACAGAAGGATGAAAGAAAGTCTTTTGAGCTGACACGCAGATGGAACACAGTCGCTGTTATAACAGACGGAACCGCAGTGCTCGGTCTTGGTGACATAGGTCCTACCGCAGGTATGCCCGTTATGGAAGGAAAGGCGTTGCTCTTCAAGGCATTTGGCGACGTAGATGCGATTCCCCTCTGCATTAAGTCCAAGGACGTTGACGAGCTTGTACGCACCATCTATCTCATTTCGGGAAGCTTCGGCGGTATAAATCTCGAGGATATTTCCGCTCCTCGCTGCTTCGAGGTTGAAAGAAGACTTAAGGAAATATGCGACATTCCCGTTTTCCACGACGACCAGCACGGAACTGCTATCGTTCTCGGCGCCGCTCTCATAAACGCTCTCAAGGTAGTAAAGAAAAATCTGAGTGACGTCAGAATAGTTATAAACGGCGCAGGCAGTGCAGGAATAGCAATCACAAATTTCCTTCTCGGAATGGGAGCAAAAAATATAATCGTCTGTGACAAGGCCGGCTCTCTTTATGACGGTAAGGAAGGAATGACTGCCCCTCAGGCTGACCTTGCAAGGCTCACTAACGAAGAAAAACTCGACGGCTCACTTGCAGATGCTATGAAGGACGCTGACGTCTTTATCGGTGTTTCAGCTCCCGGAATCGTAAGCGAAGAAATGGTAAAATCAATGGCTACCGATGCTATAGTATTCCCTATGGCAAATCCCGTACCCGAAATCGCGCCCGAAATTGCGGAGAAGGTTGCCAAAGTAGTCGGAACAGGAAGAAGCGATTTCAAAAATCAGATAAACAACGTACTTGCATTTCCCGGTATTTTCCGCGGAGCGCTTGATGCGAGAGCAAGTGAAATTAACGAAGAAATGAAAAAGGCGGCAGCTTACGCAATAGCTTCACTCGTAAGCGACGAGGAGCTTTCCTGTGACTATATAATTCCCAAGGCGTTCGACGAGAGAGTAGGAAAAACCGTTGCCAAGGCAGTATACGATGCGGCAATAAAAACGGGTGTATCAAGACTCTGAAAAAATTAAAATACAGGAATGAGCGCCGTAACGTTATCAAAAAAACGGCGCTTATTTTTTTCCTTAAACATTCGGTGCTGACGGCATTTAAAAAGACGAAAAAAAATAAGTAAAAAAACTCTTATTTTTTTCAAAAAAGCTATTGACAAAATCAAAATGTTTTGTTATAATATCTATCGTTATCGCGTTGGTGTGCTGGTGTGGCTCAATGGCAGAGCAGCTGATTTGTAATCAGCAGGTTGATGGTTCGACTCCGTTCACCAGCTCCATAT
>JAZRLJ010000071.1:0-14852 GCA_045646755.1 Eubacteriales bacterium
ATATCAGCTTGATAATATACTTTCAAAATATGACATCAATTTACCACAAGATAAAATCAATGCTTTAAAAGAAACGGAAAATCTTATATCTACAGTTTATTCCAAGGCAGAACAGGATATTTACATAAATTCCGTTTGTAAGATTTTTGGTGTTAAGTACGAAAACATCCGCCAAGATATAGACAAATTAGTTAGAAAAAAGCAGTTCGCAACAAAAAAAGAAGAGACTGAAAAAATCAAGAACTCAAAGATTGGTTATGCGGACAGAGTAAATCCCGATTATGCAAAGGCCCCCGAGGTTGCCGGAAACGAAGAAAACGTATTGGGACTTTTGCTGCTGTATCCTGAGCACAGAAAAAAAGTTATGGACGAAAATATTATTTCTCATAATGATTTTTTCACCGATTTTGGAAAGCGTGTATTTGATTACGCGATGATGTTGGAAGAAGAAGGATCGCCAGAGGATATTAACCTCTTATTTTCGGAAGCGGAAGTGGGAAGGATAACAAAAATAAAGTATTCTCGTATGAATTTAACTGATAACGGAGATTCGGCTCTTCTCGAAAGTATAGAAATGCTAAAAAATTCCGTAAACAAAAAGAACGCGAAGAACCTTAGCAGCATATCAGAGCTTGATAAATTGTTAAATTCAATCAGAAATAAAGAAAAGGACGGTAATTAATAATGAGTATGAATAAGGTTAATGCCAACGATTATATTGATTCTAAGTCGGATGGCGGAATTCTGAATTCTGACTTAATGAAAGCACTTGAGGATATTGATTATGACATAGCTCAGGTTGATATTGACTCTGCGACCCCTGATGAACTTGAAAGTGAGCATCTGAAGGATATTGAAAAGGACGTAGAGAATTACGAAGCGGAGAAAATGGACAGTCTTCTTTCCCAAGAGGGACTTGCTATAGACGATCCCGTCCGTATGTATCTTAAAGACATAGGTAAAATACCGCTTCTTACCCCTGAGCGTGAAAAGTATCTTGCTGAGCAGATTTCGATTGGCAACAAATTTGCAAAGGACGAGCTTATAGAGGCAAACCTGCGTCTTGTTGTAAGTATTGCAAAGCGTCACGTTGGAAAAGGAATGTACTTTCTTGATTTGATTCAGGAGGGAAATCTTGGTCTTATCAAGGCTGTTGAAAAGTTCGATTATAGCAAGGGATATAAGTTTTCCACTTATGCAACATGGTGGATAAGACAGGCAATAACCAGAGCTATAGCTGATCAGGCTAGAACCATACGTATACCGGTTCACATGGTAGAAACCATTCACAAGGTTTCGAGAACTGCACGTCAGCTTCTTCAGGAACTAGGAAGAGAGCCTAACACTGACGAGATAGCGGAGAAACTCGGAATCACCGCTGAGAAGGTTCGTGAGATAATGAAGATTGCGCAGGATCCTGTATCTCTTGAAACACCTATAGGAGAAGAAGAGGATAGCCATCTTGGTGATTTTGTAGAGGATAATGATTCTCCCGCGCCCTCTGACAGCGCTTCCTATTCATTACTCAGGGAGCAGTTGTGTAACATTCTTCACACCCTTACACCTCGTGAGGAGCAGGTTATAAAACTGAGATTCGGTTTGGTTGATGGCAGACCCAGAACTCTTGAGGAAGTGGGAAAGCAGTTCCAGATAACAAGAGAGAGAATAAGACAGATAGAGGCAAAGGCTCTTAGAAAGCTTAGACATCCTTCTCGTTCAAAGACTCTCAAAGATTATTTGGCCAACTAACCAAGGCTTTTTAATACGATTTTATATAATTATTGTTTTTTATATACTTAATTTCAAAAAGCCTTGACTTTTTTAGAAAAATATTGTAGAATTACTTAGTAAAGTATTTTTTGGAGGCTTCGTTACATAATGAAGAAACTGTTTTGCGTTTTAATATGCATTGTTCTGACAGCTTTTGCTTTAGTCAGCTGTGGTGATGTGGATAGATCGGATTGGCTCGGTCAGGGTAAAGACGATGATGGAAAGATTGTCGGCGGTAATTATGATGGTGAAAACACTATTGTTGCCATTCCCGAAGTTAGTATGAATCTTTACATAATTGTTGAGGATGAAACTTGGGATACGACAAAGTCTGAAGGAATTAAGGTTATTTCAAAGCCCGAGGACAAGATAGTTGTCACTCAGTCTATTAATACTGTAACCAATGCTATAAAGGATTACACAAGCTCAACGTATAAGACTGTTCTTAACGTTAAGTATGTTAAGGCATCTGATTACGATTCTGTAGTTCTTGAGGCAGTGAAGGCAGGAAACAGCGATGTAAATGCGGCAAGCATTGTTCTCGTTAACAGCTATTCTCTTATGCAGGATCTTTACGCTACAGGTAAACTTGTTGCTCTTGATTCATATCTTGATACCAGTGCATACGGTCAGCTTAACACCAACATTCCTGCAGCTCTTCTTGAAGCATCCAAGCTTGATGGCAAGCTCTACTCCATTCCTAACAACCACGTTATAGGCAATTATGAGTATCTCATTATTGATAAGGAAGCAGCTAAGGAATGTAAGATTAGCGATACTGCGGCTAAGGGCTTCACCTCTTACGATGACGTTCTTAAGATTATCATTGATAATAATTTCGATAATTCCAATGGTGATCTTGTAGCGCTTGTTTCAGGTTCTTACGAGGACAGATTCCTTTATGAAGCTCAGGGATACTATTGCAACGTAGTTAAAAATCCTATTGCAGATAAGAACGAGGCTTTTTCTTCCGCATTTGCTATAATTGACAGAAATACCGCAGGCTCTAAGGTTGATATGAACGAGAGAGCAATGCAGATTATCTATGACCTCAGTATGATGAGCAAGCTTAGAAATATTCTTCAGTATGGCGTTGCAGGTACTAACTATAAGCTTGATTCTGACGAGAACGACGTAGTTACAAAGCTTGAGAAGAAGCAGAACCTTTACGTTATGAATCTGTTTTATACAGGAAACGCACTCAACGCATTCGTTTGTGAGGAACTTGGCTGGACTGAGGAATCTAAAGCTAATACTATTGCACAAAATGCTGATTCCATTACCATTGATGATTTAAAGCCTGATAATAACGAGGGCACCGAGGAATAACGGTCAGGGCAATTATAAGTTGTGAAAATCGGGCGGATGCCCGATTTTCAATTATTATAATAAATTTATAATAAAATCTACAGAAACAAAATATCTTAAAATAGGGGTTTATGATGAAAAAGAAAGAAGTAACCATAAAGGATTTGGCAGAGCTTTTAATTCCGAAGCTTTGGCTGATAATAATCGTTTCTATTTTAGCTTCTGCTTTTGCTTTTGCTTATTCGCGATTCTTTAAGGATGATACTTATACGTCCACTTCCATACTTTATGTAAACAGCACTTCCGGCGAAAACAATAATATGACGACCTCAGATAATATTATGGTTGCGAGCCACATGCTTGATAACTATAAGCAGATCATTAAAAAAGACAGATTTCTTAAAACGGTTATAAGTGATCTTAAGTCCGACGTTGGTCCTTATGTAGAGTATAAGGAGTTAACTCAAAACTTGACTACATCCCAAATCAGTAAAATGATCAGTATTTCTCACTATGAAGATACGCAGGTATTCTGGCTTTCCGTTACCTCTCACGATCCGAAGCTTTCTGCTGTTGTTTTAAATGCTATTCACAATTGTGTTTTAACAAACATGGAAGAGTTAGTTCCCAGTGCTAAGGTGTTTAAAATTACCTCTGTTCAGGATCCTATTCAGCCTGAGGAAGATAATAGCGCTACTAAAAATGGCAAGCATGAAGTTAGGAATGCAGTTCTTTCTTTCATGGTAGCTGCTGTTTTATCGGTTGTGTTCGTTTGGGTTTATTCCCTCTTTGATGTGGTTATAAGAGATAGAAAAAAGCTTGTTGATAACATTGACGTTCCGATTCTGGGTGTGATTCCCAGACATGAAATTCAGGTTGATACAAAGGGAGGAGAGAACAATGTTAAGTAAAAGAAAAGTTCCTCATTCTTTGGTAACAGAGGATATGGAGAGAGTTCTTAATAAGAAAACTCCTTTTGCTATAAGCGAATCCTTCAGAATGCTTTATACTAACATTCTTTATCTGCCTATTTCTGACAAGTGTAGAAAAATAGCAATTACGAGCCCTGTCTCCGGTGAGGGTAAGACCTACATTTCTGTAAATTTATCTATAACCTTGGCAAACAACTCCGATAATAAGGTATTGCTGATTGATATGGATATGAGAGTCCCAAGAGTTAAGAAGCTTATTCAAAGCAGAGTAGCAAATGCTGAAAAATCCAGTGGTCTCAGTGAATATCTTGCAGGAATTGATTCTACGGTTAACATTCTTAAGACCGATATAGACAATCTCGACGTTCTGTTTTCAGGAAAAGAGAATACGACGCCTATCGCTCTTATAAATTCACCTAAATTTAGTGCTCTTATGGATGAACTCAAGGATAAATACGATTATATCATTATCGACACACCTCCTGTTAATATCGTTACAGATGCGCTTTTGGTTCTTGACAAGGTAAATGGATACATTCTTTCTTCAAGAGCTAACTATTCTAACATAAATGCCCTTAATACCGCAATTGAATCTATAAGAGGCGTTGGTGGAGATATATTCGGTGTTGTTTTAACAGATGCTAATTCAAAAAGCCTAGTTAAAGCCAAATATAAATATAGATATCCGAGAGGCGATTATCGCTAATGAGTTCTTCGGCAGTTTTTGAGGAAATAGATATAATTGATTTTCATTCGCATATCCTTCCGGGCGTGGACCATGGCAGTGAAGATTTGACAACAAGTCTTTCTCAGCTTTATATTGCAAAGGAAAATTGTGTTAACAGAATATTGGCTACCTCTCACTTTTATCCTGCTCAGCATAACGTTTCGGATTTTTTACAGATGCGTGACAAGGCAGCCGCGGCGCTTATATCGTCTAAGGGTGCTGATATGCCGGAAATCAAGCTCGGTGCTGAAGTGCTTATTTGCGACGGACTTGAAAGATTGCCTGATTTACATAAGCTCTGCTTTCAAGGGACTAATTATATATTGATTGAACTCCCGTTTTTTGAATTCACCGATAGCATGGCAAATACCATTGAAGCGATATTGGATCAGGGGCTTAACGTAATTTTGGCTCATGCCGATAGATATCCCAAAAGCACAATCGAGATTTTGCTTGATTGCGGTGTAAAGATGTTGCAGATAAATGTAGATTCGCTTTGCACGTTTTTTAAGAAAAAACATATATACAAATGGTTTGAAAAAGGATTTGTTGGTATGATCGGTAGTGATATTCATGGTACGGACAAAATTGCGTATCATAAATTTACCACCGCAAAAAAACGCTTAAAAAGAATTCTTCCATATATAAAGGAAACTTCCGATATGGTGTGGAATCAAATTGAATCAATTAAATAAAAAAGAAACGCAAAAGCGTTTCTTTTTTATTTTTGACATCGCATACAAGAGACAGTATTCTTAGCGTAATATCGTCAGTATAAATCTCCACAATTTACAGATACTAGCATTGTAGAAATTTGTAATTTAAGGAGATTTTATATATGAAAGCCACAGGAATTGTGAGAAGAATCGACGATCTCGGTCGCGTTGTTATACCAAAAGAAATCCGCCGCACTATGAGAATACGTGAGGGCGATCCGCTTGAGATTTATACAGACCGAGACGGTGAGGTTATATTTAAAAAATACTCACCTATAGGAGAGCTCAATGCTTTTGCTGCCGAATATGCAGAAACTTTGCAAAAGACTGCTGGAATGCCTATTTTTATATGTGACAGAGATGCTATAATAGCTGTTTCCGGAGCATCAAAAAGGGAATATCTTGACAGAAAGATATCAAGAGCACTAGAAGAAATACTCGATTCGCGTTCGCTTTACGTCAGAGGTGCAGGGAAGGAAACCATATCCGTAACTGATGATGGCTCGCATTATGTAAGTACTGCGATGCCTATAATTTCTGATGGGGATATAACCGGGGCTGTAATTGCCGGTTGGCAATATGACGTGCCAACTACGGAAAAACTTGACGATTCTATAGAATCAAAGCTTATACAGACGGCAGGTTTGTTTTTGGCAAAGCCACTCGAGGGATAAAATAGAGAAAACGCAGGGATAAATTCCCTGCGTTTTCGTCATATTAAGTTAATCATTGAAATACACGAGGATTTGTAATAAGTAAAATAACTTTTACCGGGGTTGACTTTGAGCTTCTCGCCACTTAAGGTGTAAAATGAGAGCTCTCCGGATATGTCGGTTTTCCAGGTGAATTCCGTGTATTTTCCCTCTGAAGCATAATAGCCTTTTCCGCCCGAAACTACGTCAATTACAAGCTCGCTGCCTTCTGATTTTTCATAAGTTGTTGCATCTGCAAAAAGAATAAAGACATTTTTATAAGAAATATTTTTTCCGGTAAGCATGTCCATCTTTCTGTTTGAAGACTTATAGTAGAGGTATTCTCCTGTTTTTTCGTGGTAATAAAGCTCGGTTTCGTTTTTTGTTGAATAAGGTATTATTATCGTTGTGGCACTGCCTGTGCCGATAAAACTTGAATTTTCGTAAAATTCATAAGGTGCTGTTTTATATTGATATATCGGTTGATAGTTTGCTGTTTTATTTTTTGCAAGTTCAATCATATTCTCCGTAGTATAGATATGCTGTCCGTTTTCTATGTAGTGACAGTCGCTATACTTTGAAATATCAACAGTAAAACTGTTGCCTTCGTGAATATCGTATGAAGTTTTATCATCTTCTCCGTGAGAAATTATAATACCGCCAAAGAAATCGCAGACTCTTGATATGAATTTTCTCGTTGGTGCGAGAGCTCCTATTTTCCAAAGGATTTCATCGGATGAATCATAGACGAGAAGACGCGTTGTACCATCTTCAATAGGGAATTCGATTGTAAAATCTGAGCTTGAAACACCGTATAGGGGAGATGACGGGTTCATTAAAATTGCATAGGGAACTCTAGTGTACGATTCTTCCGAAATTTTCAGCCCTGTCATAGAATTTATATATATAATAGGCTCTTTTTCCGGTATATCCTGCTCTGTATCGGGAGGATTGTTATCAGAGTTTTCGTTATCCTCGGCAGGTGGTGTATTCTGGGTATCATTATTGTTTGTACCGTTATTATCATTACTGTTGTCGGTATCGTCAGTGCTATTGCCAACATCACCGCTACCCGGTATATTTTCGTTTGCTTCCCATCCGTTTGCAACAAATCCTATAACTAGAATTACAAGAATTGCAATCAGCACAAAACAAACGAATTTATGAAACCCGGTTAGTTTTTGTGGCGTCAATTTTTTACCTCCTTGCGTACAATGTACGCACGTTTGACTTCTTTTTAATTAAACTCTGCGTTCAAGCCATGCGTCAGCTGTTTCGAGCGCATCAATAAGGCTCGTTGACATTATATTCTTTTCGGGCATAAGTGAGCCCTTGGGAATGAGCTGAACAACTATTTTGTTAGGTACTTGAACACCTTTGATCTCTTTTTCGCTCATAACTATCATATGAACGTGATATTTTGCTGACAAATCGCCGTAGTAAATATCGCTCTCGTGACGAACGAGCGGTCTACCTTTATATTCGAGGAATTCTCCGTTGCTAACGCCTTGTGCGTTTAACATAAAAATGCTCCTTTCATTTTATTTGAAAACGACGGCGTGAAGTCCGTTTCGATAACATAATAACAAAAATTTTTGCTTATGTAAATACATTCGACAAAATAGGTGTTCGTTAAGTTATCGCATTTTTTCTTCCTTTTTTACAAACGGTGTTGCTTTGAATACTGTTTCTGCAGGCGAAGGTATAGGCTTGGATAATTCGAAGAGAAAATCCGCGCTATCCGAAAGTTGCTTTTGTCGCAAAGCAATTTCATCGAGGCAGTCTGTTGAAGAAGGTTTTGTAATAATAGGAAATCTTGTCGTTTTCTTAATCCTTTTGAGCAAAGCTTGACCTATGTAGTCCATCGCAAGAACTTGCGTGTAATGCGGTTTTGTTCTTACATCGGAGGAGGTAACGCCGAAGAAAGAATACCAGATTGCGCGTTTTATTCTTGCGGTAGTATACTTCTTTGTAGAAGCAAGCTTAGTCAATGTTGATATGCTTGTTGCCTTAAGACTTGCTGTTTTAAGGCGATTATATAAACCGCCGTCCGCATCATGAATAGAGCATGAAACACTCGGCGAATTTAAACAAAAAAATGATAATACGGCAGAGCTAAGACGCTCTGCGTCACATGGCATATTGCCATGAGCTGCTGCGTTGGATAGTATAATTTTTGAATTATTTGGAATAAATTCAAGGGCAGAATTTAAATCATTGTGCAGTTCATTTCTAATAGCAGATGCGCTTTGAAACTCTTTGTTAACGATATGATCTGTGTTGTATCCTGCTCCGAGCCTCTTGGTTGTATATGGGTTTATTGCGCTGTTTGTTCTGATGAGCGCTTTTATATATTCAATTGCAAGTATGTTGTTTGACGTAAAAAACTCGGATGAAATTTTATTCGAAAAGAGATGGTTATAAGTTTTTTCGCATAGCTTTGGATATCCAACGTTTTTTTGATTATCGTCGTTTATTGCATCCGAAAGCTCTTTTACGAAAAAGCCTGTAGTCATATTTTTTGCTACGTTTTTCAATAGGTCAAGGTCACCGCATTCACTGCCAAATGCCAGAATATCTACGACACCGATTGCGTTGGCAATCTCTACGCCTGCGGTTGCAAAAAACTCAGCACTTGACGCAGAAAACGGGAAGGGAAGGTGGAGGACTAGGTTAACGCCTTCTCTTACCGCACATTCTGCACGTGTAAACTTGTCGGCAATGGCTATTTCTCCTCTTTGCGTGTAATTTCCGCTCATAAGAGATATAATTGCGGTATTCTCGCCAAATTCACGTCTTATATCGTCTATCTGATATTTATGTCCCTTGTGAAAGGGGTTGTATTCTGAAATTATTAAAGCAGTTTTCACAATATTACCCCCTGTCTTGAAAAACTTAAAATATGGCTTGATAAATGGAAAAAAATGTTGTATAATATATTAGCATAAAATTTTGATAGGAGACAGCAGAATGAAAGTATTAGTTGTTAACGCAGGTTCAAGCTCGCTTAAGTATCAGCTTTTTGACACAGGCGAGAGTAAAGTGCTTGCTAAAGGTAACTGCGAAAGAATAGGAATCGGAGGCTCACGCATAATTCATAAGAGCGAGGGCAAGGGCGATTACATAAAGGAGATGGATCTTCCTGACCATTCCGCTGCAACGAAGCTCGTTGTAGAAACCTTGCTTGATGCAAACGTTGGTTGTATCAAAACACCCGATGAAATTGAGGCGATAGGACACAGAGTTGTTCACGGAGGACCTTATTTCTCCGAATCGATGCTTGCTACTCCTGAGGTAATGGAAATCCTTGAGAAATGTACCTCATACGCGCCCCTTCACACTCCGGCACACATAATGGGAATCAAGGGATGCATATCCGTAATGCCCACAACACCTCAGGTGCTTGTATTTGATACTGCATTCCACCAGACAATGACTGAGCCTGTTTATATGTACGGTATATCATACGATATGTACGAGGAGTACGGAATCAGACGTTACGGTGCTCACGGTACTTCACACAGATATGTGAGTGGTGAGATGATTAAGATTATGGGTGGCGAGGCAAACGGAAAGAAGATAGTTACCTGTCATATAGGAAACGGTTCTTCGATTACAGCTGTTAAAGATGGAATGTGCTTTGATACCTCTATGGGCTTTACTCCTCTTGACGGTATAATGATGGGTACAAGATGCGGAGCAATTGACCCTGCTATAGTTCCTTATATTATGCAGAAAAAGAACTATTCCCCAAAGGAAGTTGAAGCATATCTTAACAAGAAGTGTGGATTCGACGGAATAAGCGGTGTCGGTTCAGACTCACGCGATATAGAAAAGGCAAT
This sequence comes from Eubacteriales bacterium, assembly GCA_045646755.1. Lineage (GTDB taxonomy): Bacteria > Bacillota > Clostridia > Oscillospirales > CAG-272 > UBA1740. The sequence continues at coordinate 9,988 of JAZRLJ010000071.1, forward strand.
GAACGAGGGAAATGCAAGAGCAAAGCTCGCGTTCGATATGCTTTGTTATCAGATAAAGAAGTTCATCGGAGCCTACAGCGCAGCGATGGGCGGTCTTGACGGAATAGTGTTTACCGCGGGTATAGGCGAGCACGTGCCTTACATCCGTGAGAACGCTCTCTCAGGACTTGAATATCTTGGTGTAAAGCTTGATAAGGAAAGAAACACCTTCGGTCATTCTTCGGATCCCGTTAAGCTTTCTGCGGACGATTCTAAGGTTCTTGTTTATATGATTCCTACTAATGAGGAGCTTGTAATTGCACAGGATACCGAAAAAATAGTAAAATCACTCTAATATTCTACCCACGGACGAAAGTTCGTGGGTCTTTTTTATAAAAACCTTACTGTAGTATAACACAATAATAGTTTATTGTCAAGAAAATTTATGCGTTTATCTCTGTTATGGAAAGTGAGGATTTTATTTCCTCGCATACCTTTTCTGTTTTCTTTTGGTTCTTTTTGAAATTCATTGCTGCGGTGTAAATTTTTTCAAGCTCGGCGTGCGTGTCATAAGCTTTTTGAAACTCATCCGTTGCGCTCCATAGCATAGCTTCTTTTTCTTTATAAAGCGTTTCTATTTTGTTTCTGACGTTTTCGAGTTTTCTTGTGTTTATAAATTTCGAGGTATCAATTACCGATGTGTTCTTGCAAGAAATTTTATTTCGCACACGAAAGATAATGTCACTGTTTTTTAGGAAAATATAATCGTATTTGTTTTTATCAAGAGGGCTTGGCGACACGGTAAAATCAAGTCCTCGTTCTTTTGCAATATCGAATACGTTTTGCATGAATAAATGTTCTGATCCGTATATTCCTACAATGTCGATAATTTTCGTTTGGTTTGTTGTTGGCAGGGGAATATCAATAAATCCATCTTTGCAGAAGGCAGAATAAAGTCTGGTGCTAATGATACCTTTGTCGTTATCGCTATTTTTAATCAATTCGCTTATAATTTCGTTTTTTACAGCGGCGGCTTCTTTTATGGAATCTAAAACTATATTTGAACATAACTTTGCAACCGACAGATATTGGTAGGCGTTTTTATAAAATTGCTTTTTTCTATCGCTTAATTCTTTAATTTTTTCACTGTTGCTACGAAGTAGCTTTTCGTTCCAAAAATCACCGAGATTTATGATTTTTTCTATAGCGCCGGGATATGTCGGGTCGGTAGAGTGCGGGGCAGTGCCGTCTATAATGGCAATTCTTTTGGAGTTACGCTCTAAAATTATTCCGTCCAGCGATTTTGGATCTGACGAACAATAAATAGCCTCACAAATTACGTCTTCTTTATTAAAACAATTTATGATCTCTTTCATAAAACTGCTTTTTCCGGTTCCGGGTCCACCCTTTAGAATGTAAATTTTTTCATATTTATCAGGACGGAATATTTCACCGAAATAGCTTATAAATCCGTCGTAACTGTTTGAAGCGGCAAAAAAGCAATGCGTGTTTTCATTCATAGTTTTACCTCAATTTCAAAAATAAATTATTTTGTAGCGAGATTATGGTCATTCTTATTATATTATTTTCCGTGAAAATTGTTTGTATTACGGACAATAAAACTTGACATTAAATAAAAACTATATTATAATATTTTATTATATGGGAATTTAGGAGAATTTTTGTGAAAGAAAAAATTATCGGTCTTTGCGGCGGAAGCGGAAGCGGAAAGGGAACTGTCGGAAGAATTTTTACCGAAAATGACTATTTGGTTATTGATACGGATAAGGTATATAGAGATTTAACCGATAAGACCTCAAAGTGCCTTGATGCTTTGGTTTGTGAGTTTGGCAAAGCGATTTTGAATTCAGACGGAGGTTTAGATAGAAGAAAGCTTGCGTCTATCGTTTTTTCTGATAAAGAGAAGCTCGCCCGTCTTAACGAAATAACGCATAAATTTGTGCTTAAAAAGGTTTCTGAGATTATTAAGTCTGCGGAGAATTCTGGATATAAAGGATACGTAGTTGATGCTCCTATGCTTTACGAATCTGGATTTGACAAGGAGTGCGACTGCGTTATTGCCGTTATATGTGATGCTGAGACCAGAATTGCCAGAATAATTGAGCGTGACGGTATACCTCGTGATGCGGTGATAAAAAGAATCAACGCGCAAATTTCGGACTCAGAGCTTGTTAAAAGGGTCGATTTTGTGATTTATAATAATTCCGACCTGGATTCACTTAAATATCAGGTTTGTGAAATAATTAAGAAAGTAATTTAATTTTGGAGGTTATCCATGTCAGATAAATCTATAGGTCAGAAGATATTTGAAGAGCTCTCATACTCCAGAAAAAACGTTTATGAAGAGGCTTCAGCAGAGAAGATTGAAAAAATATACGACTACGCAAAGGGATATGCTAAGTATCTTGATTTTGCCAAGACTGAGAGAGAGGCTGTCATTGAGTCTATAAAAATGCTTGAAAAGGCAGGATATACCGAATATAAGCTCGGTGATAAGATTGTCGAAGGTGACAAAAAGTATTTTAACCATCATCACAAGGCTCTTTACGCCTTTAAAATTTCAAATTCGGATATAGAGAAGGAGGGCATACGCATACTTGCTGCCCATATAGATTCTCCTCGTCTTGATTTGAAGCAGGTGCCTATGTATGAGGATTCCGGTATGGCTTTCTTCAAAACTCATTATTACGGCGGAATTAAAAAGTATCAGTGGACTGCGACACCGCTCGCTATTCATGGCGTTGTAGTTAAAGCTGACGGAGAGTGTGTGACTGTTGTTATAGGTGAAGATGAGAGTGATCCTGTTTTCTATATAAACGATCTTCTTCCGCATCTTGCATCCAAACAGGCAAGTGAGCCTCTAAGCTCCGCTGTCCCGGGCGAATCTCTCAATATTCTTATCGGTGGACTTCCGTATGCCGATAAAGAGGTATCTGAGAAAATCAAGCTTACCGTACTTTCTATCATTAACGAAAAATACGGAATTTGTGAAGAAGATTTTCTCAGTGCCGAGTTGTCTCTCGTCCCTGCTTTCAAGGCGCGCGATATAGGATTTGACAGAGCGCTTCTCGGTGCTTACGGTCACGACGACAGAGTTTGTGCATATCCCGCACTTACGGCTTTGATTGACAATGCCGACAGTGATAAAACAACGCTCGTGGTTCTTGCAGATAAGGAAGAAATCGGTTCTTGCGGTGCTACGGGTATGGAGTCCGATATATTAGTTGATATAATCAATGAGATTTCGTCTTCATTCGGAAAGAATGCTATTCTCGTGCGTTCTAACTCCAAGTGCCTCAGCGCTGACGTAAATGCTGCGTACGATCCTAATTTTGCCGACGTTTACGAGCGCAGAAACAGCGCCCTGCTTTCTTGCGGAACAACAATGAGCAAATACACCGGTGCAAGAGGAAAATCCTCAACCAGTGATGCTTCAGCTGAATTTGTAGGATTTGTCAGAAAGCTTTTTAAAGAGAATGGTATAATCTGGCAGACCGCAGAGCTCGGTAAGGTTGACGCAGGAGGCGGTGGAACTGTAGCAATGTTTATTGCAAAGCACAATATAGAAACCGTTGACCTCGGTGTGCCTGTTATTTCTATGCATGCGCCGTTTGAGGTTATTTCAAAGGCAGACCTATATTCAACCTACGAGGCGTTTTCAGCATTTATAAAATAGCATTTCTCTTTGTTTTTTGTAAAAAATGAAGGGAGAATAAAATGTTTTTTAAAAAGCTTGAAAAAGCAGACGACAGATATAGAGAAATAGAGCAGATGATAACACTTCCGGACATTGTGTCGGATAACAAGCGTTATTCTGCGCTTATGAAGGAATATAAATCGCTTACCCCCATTATAGACAAATACAGAGAATACAGACTTGCTGAGAAAGAAATGCATGATGCAGACGATATGATGCGCGATAGTGAGCTTGATGCGGAGCTTCGTGAGCTTGCGGAGGAGGAATTCAAGCTTCATAAGGAAGAAATTGAGTCTCTGACGGAGGAGCTCAAAGTTCTTCTTATGCCTAAAGATCCAAATGATTCAAAGAACGTAATCGTTGAGATTCGTCAGGGGGCAGGCGGTGAAGAAGCTGCCTTGTTTGGATATGATGTATACAGAATGTATACTATGTACGCGGCATCGCTCGGCTTTAAAATTGAAGTTGTTTCAATAAATGAAACAGAGCTTGGCGGAATTAAAGAAATTAACTTTATGGTTATTGGCGATGGCGCATATTCTCGCTTTAAATTCGAAAGCGGTGTGCACAGAGTACAAAGAATTCCAGTAACCGAATCTAACGGCAGAATACAGACGTCTACCGTTACCGTTGCCGTTCTTCCCGAAGCAGAAGAGGTTGAGGTTGAGGTCAATCCAGCTGATATAAAAATTGAGTCCTGCAAGTCAAGCGGAGCAGGCGGACAGCATATCAACAAGACGGAGTCTGCAGTAAGACTGACACATAAGCCATCGGGACTTGTTATCGAATGTGACCAGGAGAGAAGCCAGCTTCAGAACAAGGAAAAGGCTATGAAGATTCTTTATTCAAAGCTCTACGATATGAAGGTAAGAGAGCAGGATGAGAAGATTGCATCCACTAGAAAGAGCCAGGTCGGAAGCGGAGACAGAAGTGAAAAGATCAGGACTTATAATTATCCTCAATCGCGTGTGACCGATCATAGAATAAACAAAACCATATTCAATCTCAGCGCATTTCTTAACGGTGATATGGATGATATTATTACGGATCTTATCGCACAGGATACAGCTGAACGCTTAAGAGGTGATCAGGATGAAAACTGAGATCTATAAGTTGACAGAAAATAGGACGGAGAACAGTTTAATGCTTTCAGCAGCGGCTGAAATCA
>JAZRLJ010000072.1:0-9974 GCA_045646755.1 Eubacteriales bacterium
TTGATTTTCTTTTTAGCATCGACGTGATATAGCATCAATGGATTTTTGAAATCGTAATCATAATCCTGAGTTACATATTTGTAGAGCTCATAGTCGAATATCTCATAAAGTCCGATATCGTAAGAGCTTTTATCAAACTCAAGCAGCGGTGATCTTACGTTGGTAGCAATGGCAACATAGAGGGGAAGGGTTGCCTTTATATAAGACGTGTCAATTGCGGTTTCCTGGGCGTGTTTTTCAGCTTCCTTAAAGCATTCTAGCGCAGCAGAAAGAGATCCGCCGAGCAATTTTTCTTTGCCTAGCTCATATTCGCACGTCGTAAGAAGAAAAGCCAGCTCGTTATCAATTCCGCTAAGCGATTTTATCTTTCTAATGCAATAATTATATTCTTTCGCCTGATAAGCCCTGTAAATCGTATTTATCATTTCTGCTTTTTCATAAAAAAGCAAATCGTCGTCTTCAGAAAAGAAATAAGAAACCGGCAGGGAAAGCTCGTTTGCTATATATTTTATAGTTTCAAGTGATGGATTTGCAAGACCGTTTTCAATACGGCTTATCATATTACGTGTTATTTTATCCTTAGCAAGTCCTTGTTGGGTAATTCTGTTTGCACGTCTTGCTTTTTTTATTTTTTCTCCAAGCGTCATATAAATCTCCATTTATTCATCGAAGGTAATTTCTCTTGGTTTTATTTTAAGGTCAGCTAAAGGATTATTATCCATGGCATCCTTTATATTTTCATCAGTAAGATGAGTGTATATTTGCGTGGTATTAAGCTGCTCATGTCCCAGAATATCCTTGAGGACTCGTATATCAACCTTACCGGATTGATACATAAGGGTTGCAGCGGTATGTCTCAACTTATGAACAGAGAGCTTTTTAAGACCAAATCCTGCAAGTTCAAGGTATTTTCCAACCATCCACTGTACAGTTTTGTTTGATATTCTTACCTGTCTTCGGCTTAAGAAAAATGCATTATCACTGGTAATTATGTATTTAGGATCAAGTCTTATTCGAAGATATGCGGTAACTGCGCTACGCGCAGCCTCGTTTAAATAAACAATTCTATCCTTATTGCCCTTACCGTGTACGGTTATTGTTGATAAATCGGGTGAAAAGCTTTGAAGATTAAGTCCTACGAGTTCAGATAAACGTATACCCGTATTCAAAAACAGAGTAGCGATAGCAAAATCTCTTGTAACAGTCTTAGAGGAAGCGTCGTTTTTTATAGTTTCAAGAAATACAACAGCCTCTTCAGCGGTTAAATATTTGGGCAAGGTTTTGCTTTTTTTGGGGCTGTCAACCTCTGCTGCAGGATTTGTTTCTATATATCTGCGCTTTATGTGAGCAAATTTAAAGAAGGATTTTATTGCCGAGAGCTTACGCATACGTGTAGTGGTGGAGTTTCCTCTCTCGGAAGCCAAAAACATAAGATATTTAACTATTGTTGTCTCGGTTATATTTCTAAGGTCTGAAACGTCTATTTCCTTTATGCTTAATTCCTCGAATTCTTCAGGAGTCAGCGCAAGTCCGTTTTTTTCAGTTAAATAAAATCTAAAAAAGGTTCTTAAATCAAGCAAATATTCGCAAGCTGTCTTATCGCTATTCCCCTTAATAACATGAAGGTAGGAGGCATACTCCTGCAAAACGGAAGGGAAGGTCCTGTATTCCGGATTATCGTTTTTTAATGTTAATACCGCCATACGTACACCTCCCGAAAAACAATTGATATATTTCTATTATACAAAATCTTTTCAGAATTTAGTGGATAAACTGTAAACTTTTTGAGTTTTGTCTTGTTTTTTTTCGTTTATATGCTATAATGGGGTAGTTAATGTAAGAATTTTGTAAGTTTCTGTTAAACATAGAAAGGGTAGTTATGAAGTTTTTTAAAGAGAATTCGTATGACATAGTGAGACTCTTTATAAATCAGATAGGTATAGCAATATTTTCTTTGATTCTTTATACCGCGCTCGGAACGGTTAATATTGAATCCGATAATCTTTATACCTTTAAAGCGATAATTTCAATTTTTGCGATACTGTTTTATTTCGCACTTCTTTATACAGTTGCATGGGATTGGGGAGCAAAGGACAACATCAGAATAGAAGGAAAGAGAATGGAGCCGGTTAAATTAAAGGGCGCAAGACTTGCTTTCTGGGCAAATGTTCCTAATTTTGTTTTTTCATTTGTTTACGCTCTCACAATGGGACTCTACTGCGTTGGCGTTGAGGGAATAAGAAATCTTTCCGCTATTTTTAACGTAATTGTTCGTTTTATAATGTCTATGCACCTCGGACTTCTTCAGGCAATTTTCTCATTCCTTGCAGACGACATGTACGTTTATCATTTTTGGCAGGCTGTGGGTTACTTTATTGTTCCTGTGTTTGCAATCATAGTAACTGAGCTTGGTTACAGTCTCGGTCTCAGAGAGAAGAAGATATTTGGCACAATCCGTAAGAAAAATACTAAATAAAAAGTAATATTTAACAAAAACCTTCAATATAGTTTTACAAGAGCTATATTGGAGGTTTTTATTTTGAAGATAGTTACGGTAAATTTGAGAAAAGGTTATAAAACAGGCAGATTTTTATTAAAATTGCTCGTTTTTTTATTACTAATAAGCATTACGTGTCACATATCAATAAATGCATACTTTGCCTCGGATAGTTACGAAGCTACCGTTATGGAAGCTTCTGAAAAGAGAACTGTAATTATCGATGCCGGACACGGCGGTGAGGATTGCGGTGCAATAGGAGTGAGCGGAGTGTACGAGAAGGATTTGAATTTATCTATAGCAAAAGAGCTCGGCCGGTTACTTTCAGAAAATGGTTTTGCGGTTGTATATACTAGGACAGAAGACGCGCTTCTTTACACAGAAGAAGAGAATATCTACGGCATAAGAAAAATTTCAGATTTAAAAAACAGATGTAAAATCGGAGCAGAATACCCAAACTCACTATTTGTAAGTATACACATGAATTCATATAGAAGTCCCGAATGTACAGGTGCTCAGGTCTATTACTCTGAAAAAAACAGCGACTCATACAAGATAGCAACAGCTGTGCAAACCAGCATAAAGTCTCGCCTGCAAAACGACAACAAACGAGTCGTAAAACCAGGAAAAAGCATGTACCTTTTAGAAAATTTAGATAGTCCCGCTATACTCATCGAATGTGGATTTTTAACAAATCCAAGCGAATGTGAAAAACTTAATGAAAAAGAATATCAAAAAGAATTGTCTTTTTCAATTTTTTGTGGTATTATAGAATATGTTAAGAATGTAGTCTAAAACGAAAGGACGTACAAATGAAAGGACCGAAAACAATGTTTGTATGCCGTGAATGCGGCGCAACCAGTATAAAATGGCTCGGAAAGTGTCCAGACTGCACTTCCTGGAACTCATTTGATGAGATCGAGGTTGTCTCAGAAAACAAAGCTTCAAAAAATAAAACCTCTTTAAATAAAGCAGAAAAATTTTCAGAGCTTTCCTTACCCGAATATCTCAGAACCGGAACTGGAATGAACGAGCTTGACCGAGTTCTTGGCGGAGGACTGGTTGATGGCTCAGTCGTTTTACTTTCAGGCGAGCCCGGCATTGGAAAATCAACCTTATTGCTACAGATATGTTCTGAGCTCTCTAAAAAGAGAAAAGTCTTGTACGTTTCGGGCGAGGAATCAAAAGGACAACTTAAGTTGAGAGCAGAAAGACTTAAAATTTCTGGAGAGTCGATATATCTTCTCACAGAAACCGATGTGGAATCCGTCCTTGTGGAATGTGAAAATCTTTCTCCAAACGTCATTGTTATCGACTCTATACAAACTATGTCATCAGACAGATTCACCTCGGCTCAGGGAAGTATTACTCAGGTCAGAGAATCCGCCGCCGCTCTTATTTCTTATGCTAAAAAGCGCGGTGCAGCAGTATTTCTTGTAGGACATATAACCAAGGAAGGCAGCATTTCAGGTCCAAAAACACTCGAGCATATGGTTGACGCGGTTTTATACTTTGAGGGTGAGCGAACAAATTCTTACAGAATAATACGCGCTATCAAAAACAGATTCGGTTCGACTAATGAAATAGGCGTCTTTGAAATGGGAGACGTAGGCCTCGTTGAAATTCCCAACCCTAGTGAAGTTATCATGGCAGAGCGCCCCAGTAATACCAGTGGCTCGTGCGCAGGCTGCGTAATGCAAGGAACACGTCCTATAATTTCAGAAATTCAGGCTCTGGTTGCAAAGACTGCATATCCTACCGCAAAACGCACATCAGATGGATTTGACCATAACAGACTCGGTCTTCTTCTTGCGGTTTTAGAGAAGCGCATCGGCTTAAAATTCTACGAATATGACGTTTACCTCAACGTAGCAGGAGGTATATACCTCGACGAGCCCAGCGCCGATTTGTCTATAGCTATGGCTCTTATCAGCGGCATTACCGACAAGGTTATCGACGACTCAATAATATCCTTTGGTGAAATCGGACTTTCCGGAGAGGTAAGAGCTGTATCACATATCGACTATAGAGTAAAAGAAGCCGTAAGGCTCGGATTTACTAAAATAATTCTCCCCAAAAAGAATCTTTCTTCACATTTGTCAGTACCGAATGGAGTAGAGCTTGTGGGAGTATCTAATATATACGAAGTTATACCTCAAATGAAAAGCAAAAAAGGTTAAACTATGATTTTAATCAAAACAAGGCGTGTTTTTGTTTGTTTTTGACAAAAACACGCCTTTAATTTCTACGTCCTATGTGTAAAATCTTCAATTAATAATATTGAAAATAGAAAATCTTTATTGTATAATGAAAGTAGGTTTCACACTTTTAAGTTGTTGCCAATCACACTAAGGAGAACTTTTTATGGAAAAGGTTTATACGAAAAGTATTCGTAACGTAGCGCTCCTCGGACACAGCGGGGGCGGAAAAACTTCACTTGCTGAGTCAATGCTTTATATTTCGAGACTTACAGACCGCCTCGGCAATATCGCTGACGGAAATACTGTATGTGACTACGATCCCGAAGAAATAAAAAGAGGTTATTCTATTTCGTCCGCCATTGCTCCTATGCTTTGGAACGGAACTAAGATAAATATACTTGATACTCCCGGTTTCTTTGATTTTGAAGCTGAAGTAAGACAGTGTGTCCGAGTTGCTGATGCCGCAATAATCGTCGTTGATGGTAAAGCAGGCATTGAGGTTGGAACAGAAATCGGCTGGAATCTCGCTACTCAGGCAGGAATCCCCAAAGCATTCTTTATTAACCGCTTTGATGACGGTGAAGCAAGATTTTACAAGGTTTTCGGCGCTATAAGAGAGAAGTACGGTCTTACCGTTTGTCCTATTCAAATTCCTATTATAGACGGTGATACCGTTATTGGATTTGCAAACCTTGTTGAGATGTGTGTTTACACCTTTGAAAAGGCTACTGGCGAATATATTAAGAGCTCCATTCCCGAGAAATTTGCAGACATATGCGCTGAGTATCATAACATGCTTCTCGAAGCAATCGCTCAGACCAGCGACGAGCTTATGGATAAGTTCTTCAACGAAGAGCCTATCGAAAGAGAAGAAGCGCTCGAAGCAATCCACCAGGGAATAATAAACGGCGATATAGTTCCCGTTTTCTGCGGAGCTGCTCTTAAAAACTGGGGTATAAAGACATTCCTTGACACCATTGCGGAATCCTTCCCGCGTCCTCTTGCACGCAAGGTAGAGCATCTCGTTGATGCAGAGGGCAACGTCACCGAAACGCCCATTGAAATGGAAAGTGCTACGACCTCGGTATTCGTTTTCAAGACCGTTGCCGACCCATTCGTAGGAAAAATGTCCTTCTTCAAGGTTATGAACGGTGAGCTTACAAAGGATATGACTCTTCGCAATACTACAACCGGTGCGAGCGAAAAGTTCAACAAGCTCAGTATCATGCGCGGTAAGAAGCAGATTGAGGTTGACGCTCTCTCCTGTGGTGACATCGGTGTTACAGCTAAGCTTGTAAATACCAATACAAACGATACGCTCACAACCTCCTCCGAAGACATCAAGTATAAGCCAATAGTTTATCCTAAACCTTATCTCACAATGGCTATATCACCCAAGGCGAAGGGCGATGAAGAGAAGATTTCTGCCGGCATTGCAAGACTTCTCGAAGAAGACCTCAGCATAAAGTACGAGAATAATCCCGAAACCAAGCAGCTTACAATATCAGGTCTTGGCGATATTCACCTCGATATTCTTGTTTCCAAGCTCGAATCCAGATTCAGAACTGCAGTTGAACTTACCAAGCCCAGACTTGCGTACAGAGAAACGATTAAGAAATCCATTGAGGTAGAAGGAAAGCATAAGAAACAGTCAGGCGGTTCAGGTCAGTACGGTCACGTAAAAATTAAGTTCTCTCCCGGACAGGAAGAAGGACTTACCTTTACCGAAACTGTATTTGGTGGAGCAGTTCCTAAAAACTTCTTCCCGGCAGTAGAGCAGGGACTTCGTGAATGTATGCAAAAGGGCGTTCTTGCAGGTTATCCTGTAGTTAACCTGGCAGCAAACCTTTACGACGGTTCTTATCACGACGTTGACTCTAACGAAATCTCGTTCAAACTTGCTGCGGCTATAGCATACCGCGAGGGACTTCCTAAGGCAAATCCCGTCCTCCTCGAGCCCGTCGGTGCTCTTAAAGTATACGTTCCCGAAAACTACGTAGGAGACGTTATGGGCGACCTTAACAAGCGTCGCGGAAGAGTTATGGGTATCGAGCCCGCTGATGACGGAAGTGAACTTCAGATGGTTCTTGCAGAAGTGCCTTTTGCAGAAATGACCGATTACGTTATTTCCCTCAGAGCTGCAACGCAGGGAAGAGGACGCTTTGATTTCGAGTTTGTAAGATACGATGAGGTTCCTCAGAGTCTTACCGATAAAATCGTAGCGGAAGCTAAAAAAGACTAAGCACTGAAATATATGACGGCGTACTCGGATTGAGTACGCCGTTTTTTTAATTATCAATAGTAAATTTTGAGCAGATTTTCATATTCTGTAAGAACTGCATCAAGCAAAGTTTTGGCTTTTGATAGTGTTGTTTCCGATATTTGATTAAAAGGAAATACTGCTCTGTCATCGATTTTCACTCCACGGTGTACAAGCAGCTTTTTCATAATAAGCGAACAGTTGGTGTCCATATCATATATCGGCATTAGCTTTTGAATTAAATTATACAGCTTTATTGCCAGTCTGTAATTTTTTTTATTGTATGATAAAACAAGATCGTGCCAGAGTTCAGGTGCAATTATCGAAAGCGCACCTATACATCCGCCGCCGTTATTGGAAGCATTTGCTAAAAACTGATCATCAAAACCCGAATAAACTGTGAAATCGTAGTTTTCTATCTCCCTGAATATACGGTTGGTGTGATTTGGCTCGCTGATAGATTCCTTTATTCCTTTTATGTTAGGATTTTTTCTTACAAGTTTGCCTATAGTTTCAGGTTCAAGAGAATGTCCTGTGCGTGCCGGATAACTGTAAAGATAAATATCTCCGTCAAGCTCTTTTGCAAGTCGGTCATAATATATAAAAAGTTTTTCCTGATCAATTCCAAAGTAATACGGTCCAATAATCATAGGGGTTAAACCGAGCTTTATAGCCTCTTTCGACAGTTTTAATGTATCCTGATATGATACGCATCCCGTACCCACAAAAAGCTCAACTCTTCCGTTTACATATTCTGCATAGAATTTCATAAATTCCAATCTTTCTTCTATTGATAAATTCGGAAACTCGCCCGCAGAGCCAAGAACCAATATTCCATCAACACCACCTTTTATTAGAAAGTCTATAACTTTTTTATTTCCTTCATAGTTGGGCTTTTCATCTTGATCAAATACCGTTATGACCGGCGTAATAATTTTCATAACACTATAACTCCTTATAAATTATCATATTTCATTATACCGCCCTCAGCGCCAGAGGAAGCAAGTTTACAGTAAAGTCCCAACCAACCTTTCTTAAATTTAGGTTCAGGCCGTTTCCATTTTTTCAGGCGCTCTGAAATTTCTTCATCCGAAACAAGCAAATTTATAGATTTCTTTCTTACATCAATCTCTATTTCATCGCCGTCGTATATAATTGCAATAGGTCCGCCTTCGGCAGCCTCTGGGGAAATATGTCCAACGAAACATCCATTATTAGTACCCGAAAATCTTCCGTCGGTAATTAACGCAGTTGTACCTGAAAGTCCACATCCGTATATGTATTTCATCGCTTTTGCCATTTCTCTCATACCGGGACCGCCTTTAGGACCTTCGTATCTTATAACCACAACATGTCCTGCGTGAACTTTACCGTTTATAATAGCTGCCTCAGCTTCTTCCTCGGAATCAAAACAAATCGCCATCCCCTTGAAATGATATAGACTTTCATCAAACGCTCCGGGCTTTGTAATTCCTGTACTTGGCGCTATATTGCCTCGTAATACCGCAACACCTCCTTTAATCGAGAAAGGATTGTCTATGGTATGATTTACAAGTCCTGTAAAAGGGAAGAGATATTTATGTTCTGCAATCACTTCTTTTAAAGTTTTACAGCTTACTGTAATTACTTCCGTTTCAAGCAACGGCTCTAAATTCTTCATAAGACGTGTAACTCCTCCGTCTTTATAAAAATCAATTACATTATATTTGCAAGACGGATTCATTTTTGCAAGTTGAGGAATGATATCTGAAAGCGAATCAAACTCGTTCAAAACGTTAATGTCAAGCTCCGCCTCGTAAGCAATTGCGGTAAGGTGCATTATGGCATTTGTAGATCCGCTCATAGCCAGGCAAATTTTTATTGCGTTGCGCACCGATTTTTCTGTTATAACTTTTCTTGAGGTAATTCCTTTTTTTACAAGCTCCATTATTTTTACCCCGGTTTCTTCCGCTTTAACAAGGCGGTGCGCCGATGTTGCAGGAGCAATACTGCCGTCAGCTAATGTCATTCCCATAGCTTCTGTCAACACGCACATTGTGTTTGCCGTTCCAAGATAGGAACAAGAACCACAGCCCGGACAAGCTGTATCTTCCAATGAAGTGTATTCTTCTTCGCCGATTTTTCCCGAGCTGAGCATACCATATGCTTCCCAACTTGACGTTTGATCGGATTCTCTTCCGTCAAAAATCTTGCCGCCTTCCATAGGTCCACCCGGAAGAATAATGCAGGGAATATCAAGTCTTGCAGCTGCCATAAGCATACCCGGAACTATTTTGTCGCAGGACCCCAATAAAACAAGTCCGTCAAAAAGATTGATCTCTGCCATAGATTCGATAGAATTAGCAATCAGCTCCCTCGATGGCATAATAAAGTGCATTCCGTCATGGCTCTGTCCCATTCCATCGCATCCGCCAATTACACCAAATTCCACAGGAGTTCCTCCTGCACGGTAAATACCGTCTTTTACTCTCTGCGCTACTTGGCGCAAATTAAAATGTCCGGGAACACATTCGCTCCACGCATTTGCAATTCCTATTATAGGCCTTTTTAAATCATCGGAGCTGAAGCCCATTGATTTATAAGTTGCACGATAGTATTGATTACCTAATCCTTTTAATATTTTCTCACTTCTCATAGCACCCTCCAAAAAAACAATTGACATATGCACAATTCTATGTTATCATATGCGCAGATAAATTTCTTGCAATTTATCATTTAATATATGTAATTTTTTTACTTTTTAGGGGTGCGCTTATGCAAGCAATATTTGGAATTGATAGAGAACTATGCGAAGATATTTTCTATAAAGAATGTGAAAACGACAGCGGAGAGTTTCACTTTCATTCACATTTAGAAATATGCATGGTAGAAGACGGCAAAACAAGAGTTATCATAAACAGCGAAGAGCGCATTTTAAAAAAAGGTGATATTTCTATTGCTATGAGCTATGACGCTCATTTTTATAAACCCATAGATTATTCGAAAACAAGAATATTGATTATTCCTTTGCATATGT
>JAZRLJ010000073.1:0-14500 GCA_045646755.1 Eubacteriales bacterium
CTTCGGAAATTTCAAGTCTCATAAAAAGAAAAAGTGTAGACGTAGGCGGAAGAAAATTAGAGTACGAATTAAAAGGTTTTAAAGGCAAAACGGTAGCCTCTTTTGGAATAATTCTATACGAAATATGCGTCAGCCTTACAACCAAACGAGGAGTATCCTACTACAAAACGGGCGGTCTTTTTTCAAACGTTGAAAAGGCGCTTGATTTCTTTAATTTTATATCCGAAAATCTCGTTACACCGCAAAATCTCCCATACGTTGTGGAGGACTGCTTTTATTTTTAATTGTTTTCGGAAATATACCTTTCCATTATCGCTCTCTTTCTGAATTTCAGAGCAGAAATTCCGACCTTCTGAGAAAAGAACTCGGAGAAATAGTTTTCATTTTCGAATCCTACCTCGTAGGCTATTTCCTTTACGCTCATTCTTCCCTCGAGGAGTAATCTCTGACTTTCTGCAAGACGCTTGTTGAGAATATACTGCTTCGGACTTATGCGGAATGTACGCTTAAAGTAATTGGAAAAGTACATAGTGCTTATGTTCATTATAGAAGCAAGCTCGTCAAGGTTTATTTTTCTTCTGTAATTTTCCTCTATGTATTTAAGTACCTCGTCAAATTTAACAAGGTCGGGAACTGAAGCCGTAAGATCGCTTACAAAATCGGAAAGAATAAGATTCATAGCGCCCTGTACCTTAAATCTTGCGCTTACCGAGTTATCGTTATAGTTTTCGGTTACGGTCTTAAAAAGATATTCGGTCTCTTCTCTTGCAGGAACACTGTATCTGTCCGAAAGATAACGGTAAAGAGACAGAAACGCCGAGCCTGACTGAAAGTGAATATAATTTTTGTTCATTTTTCCGTCTATTTTACTCTCTTTTATAGAGAAAGCGGGAGCAAAATAAACGTTACCTGCCGTAAGCTCAATATCTCTGTCATAAAGACGCAGGGTTGCCGAGCCTTCTGTTAAAAAGTACAATCTGTGATACTGTATCTGTGGGTGGTTATTGTCCCATTTGACGAAATTCCACTCGTTTCCTACCTCACAGTTTACCGCCGCAACGACGGAATACGTGCCGGTTTCAAATATAGATTCCTTCATTTTTACCTCAAATAAGAAAAAAACGCTCAAAGAGAGTTTTTCCCAAAGTAAGTTTTGTTAAGAAATTTGTGTATTTTTTCTATTGAAAAGATTATAATACAAATTTATAATAAAATCAAGAGTAAAATAAATTTTATTCTTTGGAGGATATTAAAAATGGCAAAAAACAGATACGTTGGAAGCTATCCCGTAATAGGAATTCGTCCTATAATCGACGGACGTCGCGGACCTATGAAGCTTCGTGAAAGCCTTGAGGGACAGACTATGGCTCTCGCTCTTGCAGCGAAGAAGCTTTTTGAAGAAAACCTTTTCTACTCTAACGGCGAGCCCGTTAAGGTAGTTATTGCAAACCACAGCATCGGCCGTGTGCCCGAAGCTGCCGCTTGTGCAGACCAGTTCAAGAAGGAGGGCGTTGACATTACTCTTTCCGTTACTCCCTGCTGGTGCTACGGCTCAGAAACAATGGATATGGACCCCAATACCATTAAGGGTGTATGGGGCTTTAACGGCACAGAAAGACCGGGCGCTGTTTACCTTGCTGCAGTTCTTGCTTCTCACGCGCAGAAGGGACTTCCCGCTTTCGGTATCTACGGACACGAGGTTCAGGACAGAGACCAGGTTACTGAAATTCCCGAGGACGTTAAGGAAAAGCTCCTCAGATTTGCTCGCTGCGCAGTTGCGGTTGCTACTATGAGAGGTAAATCCTATCTCCAGATAGGCTCTCAGTGTATGGGTATCGGCGGCTCTATTATGGACCAGGATTTCATTGAGTCTTACCTCGGTATGAGAGTTGAGTCTGTTGTCGAGGTAGAAATTCTCCGCCGTATGGAAGAGGGTATCTACAACGAGGAAGAATATCAGAAGGCTCTTAAGTGGACTAAGGAGCACTGCAAGATGGGACGTGACGACAACCCCGATTTCGTTCGCTTCTCCGACGAGGAAAAGGAAAAGCAGTGGGAATTCACCGTTAAGATGTACTGCATAATCAAGGACCTTATGGCAGGCAACGAGACTCTTCCCGACGGATTTGAGGAAGAGAGAGTAGGTCACAACGCAATCGCGGGTGGCTTCCAGGGACAGAGACAGTGGACTGACCACTGGCCCAACTGCGACTACCCCGAGGCTCTTCTCAGCTCAAGCTTTGACTACGAGGGCGCACGCGAGCCCTACACTCTCGCAACTGAGAACGATATACTTAACGGCATAGGAATGCTCTTTATGCGTCTTCTTACTCACAGAGCGCAGATTTTTGCTGACGTACGTACCTTCTGGTCTCCCGAGGCTACTAAGAGAGTTACCGGCTATGACCTTGAAGGCAAGGCAAAGGAGAACGGCGGTCTTATCCACCTTCTTAACTCCGGCGCTGCTTGTCTTGACGCTTGCGGTGAGTGTCGCGACGAAAACGGAAACCCCACAATGAAGAAGTGGTGGGACGTAACCGACGAGGATATCAAGAAGATGACCAACGCTACCGTATGGTGCGAGGCAGGATTTGATAACTTCAGAGGCGGCGGATTCTCCAGCCACTTTACCACCAAGTGCGAAATGCCCGTTACTATGATAAGACTTAATCTCGTTAAGGGACTTGGCCCGACACTTCAGATTGCTGAAGGCTGGACGGTTCATCTTCCCGACGAGGTTTCCGACGCTCTTATGGAAAGAACCAATCCCACCTGGCCTTGCACCTGGTTTGCTCCCAGATGTACCGGTGAGGGCGCGTTCAAGTCCGCTTACGACGTTATGAACAACTGGGGCGCAAACCACGGCGCTATCAGCTACGGTCATATCGGCGCAGACCTTATCACTCTCTGCTCTATGCTCAGAATTCCCGTTTGTATGCACAACGTTCCCGAAGAGGACATCTTCAGACCTGCGTGCTGGAATGCATTTGGTATGGATAAGGAAGGTCAGGACTATAGAGCTTGCCAGACCTACGGCTCCCTTTATAAGAAATACAACTAAAAACTTAAAAGCGGTTTCCTTTTCGGGAAGCCGCTTTTATTACATATTGATTTTTATATTTATTTATGCTAAAATGATTCTCGGACAGTATTTATCAGACCGAGGTATAAATAATGAAGCTTACTATAGAAGATATCAAAAAAATCACGTGGGGAGCAGTTAATATTACAAAAGACGAGCTAGGCGTGACCTTTCACCGCTTTACCGAAACGGAAGAGGAAATTTACAGAAATCTCGACACCGTGAGAAAAAGAACCGACTCGCTGAGGGTTATGTCTCCTGCGGGAATCAAGCTCTGTTTCAAAACCGACAGTAAATCGCTGAAATTAAACGCAGACCTTTCTTTCTCCAGCAGACGATTTTACTCTTTTGATATTTTTGTGAACGGAACGCTCTACACCTCACTAAAAAGCTTTAATGAAGAAGATTTGCCGTTCAAGTATTCCGTGCTTGATTATAATCCTGGGTATTTTGAAGGAGAGGTCACTCTCTCTGACGGTGAAAAGGAGATTGTAATTTACCTGCCTTGGTCGGTAAGAATGCATAACTTTACCCTTTTGCTTGACGATGGCGCTAAAGTAGTACCCTTAGAAAAGCCTATAAAAAAACTTCTCTGCTACGGAGATTCAATAACGCAAGGCTTTGATGCTCTCTATCCTCACAGAAGATACGCGGGACAGCTTGCGCGACTCCTTAGAGCCGAGGAATTCAACAAGGCTATCGGCGGTGAGGTATTTAATCCCGATCTTGCAGCGTGCAAGGCTGACTTTAAGCCTGATTATATAACGGTTGCGTACGGAACTAACGATTGGACTAAATCCGAAAGAGATACGTTCAAAAAGAACGCTAAGAAATTTTACTATAGCCTTTCAAAGAATTATCCCGATTCAAAGATTTTTGCAATAACTCCTATTTGGAGAAAGGACTGTAACGAAATCAGCAAGGTTGGAGAATTTTCTTTCATCGACGAATATATATCCTCCGTCGCAGAAGAATTGCCAAACGTTACGGTCATACACGGATACTCTCTCGTTCCTCATTATACTGACTTGTTCGCAGACCTGTGTCTTCATCCGCGTGACGCCGGATTTGATTTCTATGCAATGAACCTTTATAACGAGATAAAAAAGCACATATAAAGATATGAAAAAGCTCGGCGCAGTTCTTTAGCGCCGTGCTTTTTGTTAAATAGCCTTTTCCCTTTTGTAATAGACGGTATCTATTCCTTCGCCTCTGTCATTTTTCTTTCTGAGAAGCTCTGAAAAACCAAATCCGGACAAAATCTTAGTATGAGCGATATTCGTAGACCAAGTCCTCGTAAATATATTGCTTGCCGAATAAAGCTCATCAAAAAGATAGGAATACATCTTCTTGGTGACGCCCATTCCTCTCGATTTTTTGGAGAGGACAAGAGTTGAAACATATATATTCGGAAGCTCATCTTCGAGTATCTCCTCAGAGATAAAATTCTCTCTGTAGGAAACAAAGCCGATAAACTCCCCCTCGTCGAATGCGGCAAGAATCTGCTGCTTTCTCATTTCTCTGAAATAAGACACTACTCCATCGTTCTTCTCTTCACTCGAGAAGCCCTTATCTAAAGTAGAAGCTCTTGAAGAAAGCGGAGGAACAAAATCCTTGTCTGACTCGATAAGCATTTCTACCATTTCTTTTTCAAAAATTATCTTGTCTGCTTCGCTTAAAAGTCTGAAATTCATTTTTCACCCCTTAAGTTTTATCTTTTATAGCATAGTAACACAATTTATAAAAAAAGTCAATAACATTGTTCTTTTGTTCAAATATTATTTAAATATTTGTGCATCTTTTACAAGATTTACAAAATGTGTTTACTTTTACAAATGCTCGTGTTATAGTGTGGGTGCGACGTAATTTAATCTTTTCAGAATCAAAGGGTGTACTATGCCATTTTAGTACTCCCGTCTTTTCATATACTTTGATTCTGAAATGTTGTGAAAAATTGCATCGCGGCAAAGTGGGGGATATAAAAATGGGGTGC
The DNA here is from genome assembly GCA_045646755.1 of Eubacteriales bacterium. Classification (GTDB taxonomy): domain Bacteria; phylum Bacillota; class Clostridia; order Oscillospirales; family CAG-272; genus UBA1740. Next base: position 5,076 of record JAZRLJ010000073.1, read on the forward strand.
GTCTGCTTTGCGGACGCACTTTTTGTTTTCACCCCGCAAAACAGGAGAAAAGAAAATGAAAAAAACACTTCGCGTTATTTTTAATTTTATCCTTGTTTGTTCGGCTTTATTTATATTGAGCGCGTGTACGGAAATGCCGTTACCAAACGGTACGAATCCATCTACGGCGCACGAGCATACTCTCAGAAAAGTCGAAGAAACTCCCGCAACCTGTAAGAAAACGGGAAATATCGAATATTGGCTTTGTTCGGGTTGCGGTAAAAAATTTGCTGATGAGGCAGCCACCGAACAGGTGACCGACACAAAAATACCTAAAACACATGTTGGCGGAACCGAGATAAGAGATCAAAAGGCGGCTACCGAAGAAACTAATGGTTATACCGGTGATACATATTGCCTTGGTTGTGATACAAGACTCGAAAAGGGAGAGTTTAATAGATAAGCTTCCTCATACTCACAGTATGCAAAAAACGAATGCGAATACCGCAACTTGTACAACGCACGGCAATATCGAATACTGGACTTGTACTAAGTGCGAAAAGGTATACTCGGACGAGAACGGCGCAAACGAAATAACTCTTGCCGATACCGTTATTGCGGCATCTCATAATATGAACCGTACTGCTCCCATTAGCGCCACTTGTACCGAGGACGGTAATATTGAATACTGGACTTGTACTAAATGCGAAAAGGTATACTCGGACGAAAAGGGCGCAAGTGAAATAACTCTTGCCGATACCATTATTTCGGCATCTCATAATATAAACCGTACTGCTCCCTGTAGCGCTACTTGTACCGAGGACGGCAATATTGAACACTGGACTTGTACTAAGTGCAAAAAGGTATACTCAGACGAGGGCGGAGAAAACGAAATTGATATCAAAGACACCGTTATCCCTGCTCTCACTCATAATATGAGTCATACCGCCGCAGTCGAAAAGACCTGTACAGAAGACGGTAATATTGAGTACTGGACTTGTACTAAGCGCGAAAAGCTATACTCCGACGAGAACGGCGCAAGTGAAATAACTCTTGTCGATACCGTCATTGCGGCATCACACAGTATGAATTTTTATGATGCCGTTAACAAGACTTGTACCACCGACGGTAATGTTGCTTATTATTCTTGCTCTGTTTGTGGAACAAACTTTGATGATGAAAATGCTACAAATATACTTAATAACATAGTAATCCCTGCTTCACACACTTACGCAAACAACAAATGTACTGATTGCGGCCATGAAATTTTTACCGAAGGGCTTGAATACACTCCTAACGATGACGGTAACTCTTATTCCGTCACAGGTATAATCAGCGCAACAGATACCGAAATTATAATTCCGTCAACATACGAGGGTAAGCCTGTAACCGCTATTGGAAAATATGCGTTTAGGTTGTGCTCAGACCTTACCAGCGTGACTATCCCTGATAGCGTTATTTCTATCGGTGATATGGCGTTCCTTGGTTGCAGAAGCCTTACTAGCGTTACTATTGGAAACAGCGTTACTTCTATTGGTAGCTCTGCGTTCGCGAATTGCTCGAACCTCCAAATCGTGACTATCCCGGATAGCGTTACTTCTATTGGTGATAATGCATTTTACGATTGTGAAAGCCTTACTATTTATTGTGAAATTACATCACAACCGTCAGATTGGGATTCTTCTTGGAACTATTCAAGCTGTCCTGTAGTATGGGACTCCAACAATAACGATGTTGCAAATGATAATTATATTTACACTATTGAGAACGGAATAAGATATGCTATCAACGGAACCAATGCTATTGTTGTAAAACAAGCAAGCAACATTATTGTCGCAAACATCTCCGAGTCAATCACCTATAAAAATATTGCTTATAAGGTTACATCAATTGCTGACTCTGCGTTTGATAGCTGCTCTAACCTTGCGAGTATTTCTATACCAGATAGCGTTACCTCTATTGGTAGTGAAGTGTTTAACTCCTGCTCCAGTCTTACCGAGATTTATATTTCCAACAGCATAACTAGAATAGGCTTTTTGTCGTTCAGCGATTGCACAAGCCTTACAATTTACTGCGAAGCAGCTTCAGAGCCTTCGAGTTGGGAACATGATTGGAACAATTCAAACTGTCCTGTAGTATGGGACTGCAATAACAATAACGTTGCAGATGACGGATATATATACAGTGTAATCGACGGTATAAGATATGCATTAAAGGATAACGTTGCTACGGTAACAAGACAACCGAAAAATATAACTATAGCAAACATTCCTGCTACGGTTACTTATAACGATATTACTTATAACGTAACAAGAATAGTCGATTTGGCATTCACAGGTTGCTCTAGCCTTGCAAGAGTGACGATCCCAGATAGTGTTACTTCTATCGGTTATGGGGTATTCATTCTTTGCAGAAGCCTTACTAACGTTACTATTGGAAACAGCGTTGCTTCTATTGGCAACTATGCATTCTACGAGTGTAGGCAACTTACCAATGTATACTATGGGGGAAGCAGTGAGCAGTGGGCTGAGATTTATATAGGATCTGCAAACGAGAATTTAACTCGCGCTCATATTCACTATAACTACACGGAAGAATAAAAAAATGAAATGCTTTCAGAATGGAAAGCATAGCTTCATTTGAGATTTTACAATCCCTCCACCGCAAGCGGTCCCCCTCCCTTTACACAAGGTAGGCAAAAAGCGAAGGCTTAATCTCAAACAACTCACCTTTACACAAAAAAAGCAACTTGATTGTAAAAAAATTTTCTAAAAGAAAAAGCAGGATTTTGAGTTCAAAATCCTGCTTTTTATAACTTTTATTTACTTTTTGCTTATTAAATCATCGCTTTGAGTCCGTCTTCGTCTATGACGGGAACGCCGAGTCCCTTAGCTTTGGTGAGCTTTGAGCCAGCTTCCTCGCCCGCTACGACGTATGAGGTTTTCTTAGAGACCGAGCCTGAGACCTTACCGCCGTTTTTCTTGATGAGGGCGGCCGCCTCGTCACGTGTCATAGTGGGAAGAGTGCCTGTGAGAACGAAGGTAAGTCCTGCAAGAGTATCAAGCTTTTCTTCTGCTACCGCCTCAGTATTGAGGCCGAGCGACTTCAGTCTCTCGCACAAAGCAACCGTGCTCTCATCGTTAAAGAACTCAACGAGCTCGCCTGCGGTTATCTCTCCTATATCCGATATATCTGTATACTCCTCTTTCGTTGCGGTCATACAAGCGTCAAGGGTACGCATTTTTGCAGCGATTTCCTCAGCGGCTACAACGCCAACCTGACGGACACCAAGCGCGTAAAGGAGCTTCTCAAGTCCTCTGGACTTAGAATTTTCTATTGCGGACACGAGGTTTTCCGCGCTCTTCTTGCCCATTCTGTCAAGATTTTCTATATCCTCAACCTTAAGCGTATAGAGGTCGGCTATTCCATCTATCTTGCCGTTTTTCAAAAGAAGCTCGACCACCTGCGGACCAAGTCCGTCTATATTCATAGCTCCCTTTGAGGCAAAGTGAACAATTCCCCTTGCCTTCTGCGCGGGACAGCCCGCAAACACGCATCTTATAGCAACTCCGTCGCCTGCCTCGTCACGCACTACGGGATGACCGCAGGAGGGACAGGTCGAAGGCATCTCAAATACATTTTCCTCTCCCGTACGCTTATCTTTAATTGAAGAAACAATCTCGGGAATAATCTCACCCGCCTTACGAACTACGACGGTATCGCCTATTCTTATATCCTTCTCCGCAATAAAGCTCGCGTTATGCAAGGTTGCTCTTGATACCGTAGTTCCCGCAAGACGAACGGGCGCAAGGTTTGCCGCAGGGGTTAGAACACCCGTTCTGCCGACCTGAATATCAATAGAGAGTAGCTTCGTCTCCTTTTCCTCGGGGGGATATTTATAGGCTACCGCCCATTTCGGCGTGCTTGTTCCCTCTCCTACTACTCTTCTAGCCTCGAGGTCGTTAAGCTTGATTACCGCTCCGTCCATATCAAAGGAAAGCTCGGGACGAGCCTCTCCGAGACCGGCCACGTGTTCCTTTACACTCTCGTATCCCTTGAGTGTTTTTCTGTGAGGAAGAGTGGTAAATCCAAGCTCGGAAAGTCTGTCAAGAGACTCCGCGTGAGTTTTACATACTCTGCCGTCTGTATAAAGCTCTCCCTCTTGGAGATTAAACACAAATATCGCAAGTCTTCTAGCAGCGCATACCGCGGAATCAAGCTGACGGAGTGAACCTGCTGCCGCGTTTCTCGGATTTGCAAAAAGCGTCTGCCCCTCAGCCTCTCTGATTTCGTTAAGCTCGAAGAATACCTTTCTGGGCATATATACCTCGCCTCTTACTACGAGATGGGGGATTTTTTCTTTAAGCGTGAGAGGAATTGTTTTTATGGTTTTAAGATTTTCGGTTACGTCCTCGCCTACAAGTCCGTCTCCTCTGGTAGCTCCTTTGACAAATACACCGTTTTCATAGGTTAATGAAACGGAAAGTCCGTCAATTTTCGGCTCTACGGAATACTCGGCGTCTGCTACCGTATCCTCTATTCTGTCTATAAACTCTTTAAGCTCGTCATAAGAGAAAACGTCGGTAAGACTGCCCATTCTTACGGTATGGGTATACTTCTCGAATTTATCAAGCGCCTTGCCTCCCACTCTCTTGGTAGGTGAGGCGGGTGAGTCAAGCTCGGGAAACTCTGCTTCAAGGACGGAAAGCTCTCTGAACATTGCATCGTATTCATAGTCGGAAATAACGGGAGCATCCTTCTCATAGTAAAGCTTGGAATTGTATTCTATAGCCTCTCTAAGCTCTTTTATTCTGTTTTCGGCGCTTATTTTATCCATAGCCGCCTCCTGTATTTTCATTTATTTAATTTTACCACTTTCCCCTCTTTTTGTCAATGTAAATATAATTCTTGACGGCATTTTTTCTGTTTTTGAATTAAACCCTCTCTAACAATTCATTTTCGGGCTGCAAAGTGGCAAAAAATGAATTAAATTGAAATTTTTGCATGATTGACCATTCATACTTTTTGTATTATAATCTTTCTTGGTCAAGGGGGAATGTATTATGACTTCAAATATTTCTAAAAAAAACGGTCTTTTTAAGACTGTCAAATATTTCGCATTTTTAAATCTCGGCATTCTTATGATGTCCGTGGGAATATATTTCTTTAAAGCTACAAACGGCTTTGCAACGGGTGGTGTCAGCGGAATTTCAATTATTCTAGCCAAGCTCTTTCCTGCTATTACTCAGGCTACGTATATGCTTATAATAAACGTCACCCTACTTATTCTGGGTGTTATAATCCTGGGCAAAAAATGCGGTGCGCTTACGTTCTACTGTTCTCTTATGATGTCGGCCGAAAACTGGCTCTTTGAGTATTTCGTAGCGCTCGATTCCCCTCTCACCGAGCACACACTCCTTGAGCTTGTATGGGCGGTAGGTCTTACCGGAATAGGCGCAGCTATAATATTTAAATGTAACGCTTCCTCGGGCGGCACGGATATAGTGGCTCTCATACTGAAAAAATATACGCACATGAACGTTGGTGAGGCGCTTCTTCTGTCCGACTTCATTATCGCCTGCTCCACCGTATTCATTTACGGAATTGAAATTGGACTTTTCTCTCTTCTAGGTCTTTTTGCTAAGGTTTTCGTAGTTGACGACCTGCTCGACTCTATGAATATGTGCAAGGCATTTACCATCATAACCACAAAACCGGATGAAATAGAGGACTTCATTATGAAGGACTTGCATCATGGCGCGACTGTACATAGCGCAAACGGAGCGTATTCAGGAGAGGAAAAGAAAATCATTATCACCGTTTGCAGAAGGACGGAGGCTCTTTCTCTGCGTCGCAAGATAAAGGAAATTGATCCTCATTCCTTCATTATTATCACTAAAACAAGTGAAATTATGGGCAAAGGCTTCCGCGACGTGTAATTTTCAAAAAACTATTGACAAGTTGATATCATTGTGATATCATAATTATAGCAGCTATCTTTTATGGAGGTGTTATAATGGATATCATCAAAATAGAAGAGCTCTCAAAGTCCTTCGGTAGCCTTAAGGCTGTCGACAACCTTAGCTTTAAGGTAAAGGAAGGAGAGCTTTTCGCATTTCTTGGCATTAACGGTGCGGGAAAATCAACTACAATAAATATAATGTGCGGTCAGCTCAAGAAAGACGGCGGAAAAATAGAAATTGCTGGATGTGATTTAGACAAAAATGCAGATGAAATAAAGAGAAATCTGGGTGTTGTCTTTCAAAATTCTGCGCTTGACTCCCCTCTCACCGTATACGAAAATCTCAGAAGTCGCGCGGCTCTCTACGGAATCGTAGGCGAAAATTTCAAAGTAAGGCTATCAGAAATATCAAAGCTTCTTGACCTTGAGCCTCTTATGAAAAGAACTCTCGGAAAGCTCTCGGGTGGTCAGAAAAGGAGAATTGATATTGCAAGGGCACTTGTTCACAAGCCTAAAATTCTAATTCTTGACGAGCCAACCACAGGACTTGACCCTCAGACGAGAAAAACTATATGGAACGTTATTTCACATCTCAGAAAAAACGATAATATGACGGTTTTCCTCACCACTCATTATATGGAAGAGGCAGCCGAGGCAGATTACGTCGTAATACTCGACAGCGGAAGAGTTGCCGCAAAGGGCACTCCTCTCGAATTAAAGAATACTTATTCGGGTGACTTTATCACTCTTTACGGCGCAACGGAGGAAGACGCAAAATCTCTCGGATTCCATTACGAGAAAATCCGCGACGTTTACCGCATTTCCGTACCTGATACAAGCGTAATTACCGAGCTTATAATCAATAATCCTTCCCTTTTCTCAGATTTTGAGATAACCAAAGGAAAGATGGACGACGTTTTTCTCTCGGTCACGGGAAAGAAGCTTATCGGAGGTGACGAGGTATGAAAACAACTTTTTCGCTTATAAGACGAAACGTTAAGCTCTTCTTCAAGGATAAGGGAATGTTTTTTACCTCGCTTATCACTCCTCTTATTCTTCTTGTTCTTTACGCAACGTTTCTCTCTAACGTTTATAAGGACAGTTTCACAATGGGACTGCCCGCAGGCGTTATAATAGACGAGGGACTGCTTGATGCCTTAGTCGGCGGTCAACTTACCTCCTCGATACTCGCGGTTTCCTGCGTGACGGTCGCATTCTGCTCTAACTTCCTTATGGTAAACGACAGAGCAAGTGGCGCGGCAAAGGACCTTGGTATTTCTCCCGTAAAGTCAAGCACCCTTTCCATAAGCTATTACTCCGCTTCGCTGATTTCCACTCTTATCATATGCTTTACCGCAACGGTGCTTTGCCTTACGTATCAGGCAATTGTCGGCTGGTATCTTTCGTTTATAGACGTTATATCAATACTGCTTGACGTAGTTCTGCTCGTTCTTTTCGGAACGGCACTTTCCTCTATAATCAACTATTTCCTATCCACTCAGGGACAGATTTCCGCAGTCGGAAGTATTATAAGCTCAGGCTACGGCTTTATCTGCGGCGCTTATATGCCTATTTCATCGTTTGGCTCAGCTCTGCAAAAGGCTGTGCTCTTCCTACCCGGAACTTACGGAACATCTCTGCTGCGAAACCACGCGCTCAGAGGTGTGTTTAAGGAAATGAACGATACGGGAATTCCAGCAGAGGTTACGGACACTATGGCTGACGTTGTGGACTGCAATCTCGGTTTCGGCGATTATACCTTTGAAGAGCCGATTATGTTCATTATCCTCGGCGGCGCAGCTATGCTGCTACTTGGAACTTACGTTATGATGAACGTTTACAGAAACAGAAAAAAATTTTAATAACACCGATTGAAACGAGCGTCTTCAAAAGTGAAAACGCTCGTTTCAATATTTTTATATTTTAGGCGCAAAAATATCTTGTATTGACAATTTGCAGTAGAAGTGTTAAAATTTATTAAAACATTATGCTTTGCGAAAGGAATTAAAAAATGAAAAAGGCATTCCGTTTTCTTTTGATTTTTATCATTATTTTTTCAACACTGTTTGTTATGGACTCATGTACGGGCGCTCCTCACACGCACGAACTTAATAAAATCAGCGAAACTCCCGCCGACTGTAAAAACAACGGAAACATCGAATATTGGATTTGCACAGGCTGTAACAAAAAATATATAGACGAGTACTGCACAAAAGAAATAACAAATACCGAGATTCCCTCTCTTCATACCGGTGGAACAGAGATAAGAAATAAAAAGGATGCCACCGAACAGGAAAACGGCTACACCGGAGACACTTATTGTCTTGGATGTAATAGCAAAATTGCAGACGGTGAACTAATCAATAAGCTTTCGCATGCTCACAGATTAAATAAAATAAGCGCTCTTTCAGCCACCTGTACAAATGACGGTAATATAGAATATTGGACTTGCGCAGGCTGTAACAAGTTGTTTTCTGATTCAACAGCTACTTCAGAAATCGAGCTTACGGATACCGTTATTCCTGCGAAACATATCGGCGCTACAGAAATCCGTGATGCAGTAAATGCCACCGAACACAATGACGGTTATACCGGTGACACTTATTGTCTTACCTGTAATAGCAAAATCAAAGACGGCGATGTTATAAACAAACTTCCTCACACTCATAATCTAAAGAAAAGCAATGCAAATTCAGCTACCTGTACGGAAAACGGAAATATTGAATATTGGAACTGTGCCGGATGTAACAGATGTTTTTCCGATCCAAGCGCATCGTCGGAAATATCTATCGAATCAACCGTTATAAGCCCTCAAGGTCACAGTATGGACGGCTACGAATGTACAGAATGTGACTTTGATTCTTATACAAAAGGTCTCAAGTATGAGTACGTAAACTACACATCCTCCTACTCAATAGTTGGAATCGGCACAGTCACAGAGGCAAATATTATAATTCCACCAACATATAACGGACATCCGGTTACAAGCATTGCAGCTTCCGCATTTAAAGACTGCACAACTCTGAAAACCGTAATCATTCCGTCAAGCATAGTAAATATAGAAAATGACGTATTCTCCGGATGCACAAACCTTGAGTATAATGTGTATGACAATGCCTATTATCTTGGCAACGATGATAACCCTTATTTAGTATTAGTCAAAGCAATAACAACCGATATACCCTCTTGCAACATAAATACTGGCGCAAAATTTATACATTCTTCAGCATTTTATAACTGCACAAATCTTACAGATATGGAAATTCCTAAGAATATCCTCAGCATCGGTGAGAGTTCGTTCTACGGTTGCACAAATCTTAAACGCATAACTTTGCCGTTTGTGGGCGAAAGTCGAACTCCCAAAAAGCACGGAACTCATTTCGGCTATATATTTGGATATACTTCATGGACAAACACATATCACGATTCGGCAGACACTTGCGACTATAACGTATCAAGCACCTTCTATAATTTTCATGTTCCC
>JAZRLJ010000074.1:0-6557 GCA_045646755.1 Eubacteriales bacterium
TCCAGCTCTCACACCATGGGACCGGCAAAGGCTATGTCAATCTTCGTTTCCGAGAACGAGTCATGCGATAACTTTGAGGTTATCCTCTATGGCTCTCTTGCGGATACCGGACGCGGTCACGGAACCGATGTTGCTATAACGGCTAGCGCGGCGGGTAAATCCGTTAACATCATTTTCGATACGCAAAATAAGAATTTGCCCCATGAGAATACGATGGATATATACGCTATCACAGGCGGGGAGAGGGTAAGCTTCATGAGAGTCCTCTCTGTCGGTGGCGGTGATATTCGTATAATCGGAAGAGAGTCGACAGATGAATCGGACGTTTATCCCGTATCCACGTTTACAGAAATATCCGATTTCTGCAAGAAGGAAGGAATAAGGCTCTCCGAGTACGTATTTTTGCGGGAGGGTGACGGTATTCGTTCATTTCTCTACGATGTATGGGAGAATATGAAGGTGGCAATTCACAGAGGTCTTACTACCTCGGGAGTTTTGCCGGGAGGTCTAGGAGTAGAGAGAAAGGCGCAGTATCTTTATAATCAGCGCCACATAGACGAGAGTCCGGTAACGAGAGAGAACAGAATAGTTTGCTCTTACGCATACGCTGTCAGCGAGGAAAACGCAGATAACGGCACTATCGTAACGGCCCCCACATGCGGAGCCTGTGCAGTGCTTCCCTCCGTACTCAGATACATGCAAGAAAAACACGGTTTTTCAGACGATGCCGTAATCAGAGCTCTTGCTACGGCAGGTCTTATTGGAACTCTTACGAAGACTAATGCATCTATAAGCGGTGCAGAGTGCGGCTGCCAGGCAGAGATAGGAACGGCTTGTTCTATGGCATCTGCGGCGCTCGGTGAGCTTTTTGAGATGGGAATAGACCAGATTGAATATGCGGCGGAGATAGCCTTTGAGCATCACCTTGGACTCACCTGCGATCCTATCTGCGGACTTGTGCAGATTCCCTGCATAGAGAGAAACGCAGTTGCCGCAATGAGAGCTATAAACGCTATGAGCCTTGCAAACTTCCTTTCGGGCTCTCGTAAAATCTCTCTTGACGTCGTTATAAAGACAATGTACGAGACGGGAAAGGACCTGTCTCACCTCTACCGCGAAACTGCGGCAGGCGGTCTTGCAAAGCATTACGGAAAGGTCACTTAACATGGAAAAGATTAAAGTGGACAGAATAAACGAGCTCGCCAGAATAGCGAAGAGCCGTCCTCTCACCGAGGAGGAGAAGGCGGAGCAGAAAAATCTCAGAGAGGAATATCTTGCAGAGGTGCGCAAGGCTTTTAAGGGACAATGAAAAACTGCTCTATATGTAAGAGAACCATTGATACGGAAAATGCACCTATTCTCGCAATGGGTGGATTCGGAAACCCCAGATTTCTCTGTAATGAGTGTGCTTCAGACGTAGAAAGTGCTCTTTACGGAAGAGATACGGAAAAAATTGAGGCGTCAATGCAGAGCATTTCAAAAAAGCTTGCGGCATCATCAAACGACGACGGATTAACCATAGAGACGGTTTCCGACATCTTTGCCAAGGCGGGTGAACGCGCAAAGTCTATAAAGGACGGTACTTATGATTTTTCGGCGGACGAGAGCGAGGAGGAAGTCTTTGACGAGATTCCCGAGGAGCTTCAGGAAAGTGAAGAGGACATAGAACTTGACAGAAAGGATGCCGAAACCGCAAAAAAAATAGACAAGATTTCTAACTGGATTACCCTTGGAGTCCTTGTTGCCGCTCTGACATTTTTTATTGTAAAGTTTATTCTTTAAGATACTTACGGCAGATAAAACCGAATAACGCATAGCGCCTCCGCATAAGATTGTGCGGAGGCGTTTTTATGAGTATTTTATCCTTAATGCCGCTTATGGTAACGGCGAGCGGAGCTTATTTTCTTGTGCGGCTACGCTTTTTCTTTTTTCTTCATCCTAAAAAATGCGTGAAAATGGCGCTTGAAAATCTTAAAGGAAATGGCGCTTTTTCTTCATTTGCGCTGGCTCTTGCAGGGACTCTCGGAATAGGAAATATAGTTGGAGTAGCGGTAGGAATATCTGTCGGAGGCGCTGGAGCTGTATTCTGGCTTATGGTATCATCTGTGTTTTCAGCCGTTATAAAATACTGCGAGGGAGCGTTGTGTGCAGATTTCGGAGACGGTAAGGGAATGATAGGTGTCATAGAAAACAGCTTAGACAGTGCTTCACGTCCTTTGTCAAAAATTTACGGAGCTTTGATTCTGGTTTTGTCATTAGTTATGGGGGGCGCATTGCAGAGCGCAAGCATTGGTCAGTGTGCCTGTGAATGCCTTAATTTTTCTTCGCTTGCGAGTGCGTTTTTGATAGTGTTATCTCTATTATTTGCAGTTGTTGGAGGCAACAAAAAAATCAACAAAATCATCAATATAATTATCCCTTTGACAACTTTAATTTACATATTTCTTTGCCTCTGCACTATTTTTAAAAATTTCAATCGTCTTGACGAGGCGGTGTCATCAATATTTTTATCTGCGTTTAAGAGCGAGAGCGTAGGCGGTGGAATTCTCGGTTTTTTCTTTTCTGAGAAGATAAAGGAAGGGTACCTCAGAGCTATTCTCTCTAACGAGGCGGGGACAGGAACTTCCTCTATTGCACACTCTCTTAACCCTTCCGAAAACTTATCTTCGGTAGGGATTATGGGTATGCTTGAGGTGATATTTGATACCGTTATATTATGCGGTCTTACTTCGGTATCCTTGCTTGTTTCCGTAGAGGATTTTTCCTCTGGCTCGGGAGTTATGACAGTTCTCTCGGGAATAGGAAACGCGTTCGGACACGTTAGTGAATATTTAGTCTTCGTATGTATCTTTGCCTTCGCTTATTCCACTCTTATATGTTGGTATTATTACGGTAGCTTTGTATACCGAGTTTTGTTTTCACGTAAAGGTGGGGCAGTGTTTGGCACAGCGTTTTTTGTTTCCGTATTTTTTGGCGCAATGGTAAATTCTGACGCACTTATCACGGCATCTGACGTTGTACTTTTTCTGCTTTCCCTGATAAGTCTCTCTGCGTTGATAAAAAACTCCGACAGAATCGTTTTTCTGTCGGAGAATTCGGGAATTATCAGGACTCGGAGGAAATGCCGAGAGAGGCGAGCTTCGACTCGTCGGAAATATAGTCGAGCGGATTAGCCTTGATACCGCCTACGCTTACTTCAAAGTGGAGATGAGGCTCTTCTGCAAGTTCAGAGAGAGAGGTGTCTCCCACAGTGCCTATCGACTCGCCCGCCTTAATTGTTGTGCCAACGGCTATAAGAGTTTCGTCGTTTTCGAGATTAGAGTAAATCGTGCTTACGTCTTCTCCGTGGTCAATGACGACGGTGCATCCGAGGAGCGGATCCGTATATACCTTGCTTACAGTGCCGTCAAATGCGGCAAAAACCTCGGAGCCTTCTTCACAGCCGATATCAATACCGGAGTGTACTCTCCATTCTTCGAGAGTGGCAGAGAATACGGGAACTGTAAGGCTATGTCCCTTGGCTACGCTTCCGGATACGGGGGCAAGAAAGCTTTTCTTACCGGGCTTCTTATTAGGAATTTCCTCGTTTTCGTTGCCCTCGTCTACGGGAGGCTTTTCGTTTCCGCCATCTTCATTTTCGGGAGGCTTATTTTCACTTGCGGGCGGATCGTCCTGAAGAATGTCACCCGAGCTCTGATTGTTTGCCGCTATGATACCGATTACGATAGCGGTAATGCAGAGCGCCGCGATAATAATACCATAGACGGTTTTTGCAAAATTTGGATTTTCGCTGAATTTTAGTTTCTTTTCCATTGCTGGTTTCCTTTCCTTTGAAATACAGTTGTATTTTTCCGCATTTGTCACCGTTTATTCACATGAAGAAAAAATATCATTCTCCTCACCAAAAAACATTTTAAATCATTTTATTTTTTAAAATCTTGACAAATCGCCTACGCGTAATGTATAATAATATTTTAGTATTAAACGAAAATGTACGGAGGCGAAAATGAAAGACAAAATTTCACTTGCGGGTGACCTCGGAAGCGGTAAAAGTACAGTTGCCGACATTCTGATTAACATACTCGGTGCGGAGTATTATTCCACAGGAGCTATAGTGCGATCTATAGCGGCTCGTCACGGAATGACGGTTGTTGAGCTCAATCACTACATGGAAACTCACCCTGAAATTGATACGGAGATAGATAACGGACTTGTGGAGCTTGGTAAGGCGGACAAGTCTATGGTAATAGATTCTAGAATGGCATGGCATTTCACCGAGGGGACGTTCAAGGTTTATCTTTCCACCGATGTTGAGACGAGCGCTCTTCGTATAATGGGCGCAAACAGACAGGGAGAGCATTCCGCAACCCTTGAGGCTACCATTGCCGATACTAAGGCTCGCAGAGAGAGTGAAAAAAAGAGATATAAGGCTCAGTACGGCGTTGATATAAAGGATCTTACCAACTATACGTTGATAGTCGATACGACGGTCGCTACGCCCGCAGAGGTTGCGGATTGCATAATCTCTTCGCTTTCGGAGTGGAAGGCAGATCCGAGCTTTTCTGCCGCGTACATATCGGCTGAGCGCCTCAATTTTCCTGACGACGAGCCTGACGCAGAACTTATTTCTTCATACAGCGCAAGACTTGAGGAGGGACTTGAAGTGCCTGAGATCAAGGTTTTTGAGAAGGACGGAGACTTCTTCGTTCTGAGCGGTGTTGAGTCGGCTCTGGCTCAGTCGTTTTCCGAGAAGCCATTTGTCAAGGTAACTCTCGTTAAGGAAAGTTCCGAGAGCAAGAAATACGTAAAAATGAAAAATTCACTTTAAGAGGATATAGAAATGTTAATACTTAAGAAAAAAACTGCGGTTCTTATAGCCGATGCGATAACTAACAAATTCGGAGAGGGGCTTCTCTCAGCAGAGGATGTTTTCACAATGCTCGAGTATCCTCCGGATAAATCAATGGGAGACCTTGCACTTCCTTGTTTCAAGCTTTCGAGAAGCCTGCGCCGTTCTCCTATGGATATAGCGGCAGCTCTCGCTGATACTGTAAAGTGCGAGGAATTCTCCTCCGTTGAGTCTGCGGGCGGTTACCTTAATTTCCGTATAAGCGCAGAGGCTTTTACAGAGAGAGTAATTTCGGACATAAAGAATGCAGGTAAAAAATACGGCTCAAACGGAGAGGGAGTAGGTAAGACCGTTGTTCTCGACTATTCTTCTCCCAACGTTGCAAAGCCTTTTCACATCGGACACCTCGGCACTACCGTTATCGGACACTCGCTTAAGCTCATTCATGAGTTCTGCGGATATAAGTGCGTGGGTATAAACTACCTCGGTGACTGGGGTACTCAGTTCGGAAAGCTTATCGTAGCATACAAGAAGTGGGGCAACCGCGAGAAAATTGAGAAGGGCGGAGTGGACGAGCTCGTTGCTCTTTACGTAAGAATAAACAATGAAATAAAGGCTGAAGAGGACGCGAGCGTTGCAGGAATACCCGAGGGTGATCCAGCTTACGTAAAGCACTCTGTTCTTGGTGACGAGTCCAGAGCGGAATTTACCAAGCTTGAGCACGGTGATGAGGAAAACCTCAAGCTCTGGCGCTGGTTTATCGATATAAGCCTTGTTGAATACGAGAAGACCTACAAGCAGCTCGGCATCACCTTTGATAGCTACAAGGGAGAGTCCTTCTATACCGACAAGATGCCCGCGCAGGTCCAGAAGCTTCGCGATATGGGACTTCTTGAGATAGACGACGGAGCATCGATAGTAAATCTTGACAAGTGGAATATGCCCGTTTGTCTCATTCTTAAGCGCGACGGCTCTACGCTTTATCCCACCAGAGATATAGCTGCTGCGGTTTACCGTAAGAATGAAGATAAGTTTGATAAGGCTATATACGTAACTAGCGCTGCCCAGTCGCTTCACTTTGCACAGTGGTTCAAGGTTGTTGAGCTTATGGGCTACGATTGGTACGATAAGCTCGTTCACGTTCCCTACGGAACAGTCAGCATAAACGGCTCTAAGCTTGCAACACGTACGGGTAACGTAATTCTTCTCCGTGACCTCTTTGCCGAGGCAATTTCGAGAGTTTACGATATAGCTAAGGAGAAAAACTCTGACGAGGAGCAGTGCCGCAAGATTGCAGAAGAGGTCGGTGTCGGCGCGGTAGTATTCTACTATCTTTCCAACAACAGAATGAGAGATATCAATTTCGTTATGGAGGAGGCTCTTTCTTTTGACGGAAATACCGGACCCTACGCGCAGTACACCTACGCGCGTGCTTCTTCGATACTTGAGAAGGCAGGCGAGGTCGCTAAAGCGGACCTTAGCGGTCTTGAGCTTTCCGAGGCCGAATTCTCTCTTGCAAAGACGCTTTCTGTATTTCCTGAGAGAGTTTCGAACGCAATAAACGATTATGAGCCCAGCATTATTACCAGATACATTCTCGACCTGTGCGCAGACTTCAACCGCTTCTACCACGACTGTAAGATAGCGAACTGCGAGGACGAAAAACTTCGTGTGGCAAGACTTTCTCTTACCGAGGCAACCCGCACAG
>JAZRLJ010000075.1:0-3450 GCA_045646755.1 Eubacteriales bacterium
ATAAGGGCAGAGTTATGTCAACCTGTTTTTGAAGTTATATTAAAATATTTATAAATGTGCGCAAAAATATATTGCAAAAATTGCTTTCGTGTGGTAAAATATAAGCTGACTAAGTTTATACTTTGGAGGTGACAATGGTAAAGTTTCGGCTTTTTGGCGGCGGAATAGAGGTTCGCCGAAATAAAATTGAAAAAGTGTCCGCTGATAATACTCATATTCATTGTCACGATAAGTACGAAATATTATACGTTATCGAGGGAAATGGAAAATGTATAATAGAGGGTGAGGAATATACGGTAAGACCGAGATGCGTTTTCATTTTTCTCCCGTTCGCCTATCATTCGCTATCTCTCGAGCTTAATACCGCTTTTGAGTACGTCTCGATAACATTTGAGCAGAAAAATGCAGTACCCTCCGTTCAGGATATACTGCTTCGCTTCAAAACCAGTGATGAAGGACTTACTCCTGCAGTGTTTTACGGAGCAGATTCGGTATCGGATCAGATAGCTGCCATTATTGATAGGTTTGAGGCTATCGTTGATTTTTCCGAAGACCACAGAAATAAATTTACCGAGCTTCTGCTCTCTGAACTCATACTTCTTCTCTCAATGCCCGGACGAGTTCGCAGTGACTATAACGAGAACGAGCTTGGTGCAAGAGTTATAAAATATCTTAATGAGAACGAGCGCAAGGATATAAGCCTAGATGAGTTGGCCAAACGCTTTTTTGTCAGTAAATACTATTTGTGCCGAGCTTTCAAGAAGCATAATGGCATATCAATTCACGGATATATCAACAGAAAGCGCGTTATGTATGCTAAGCGGCTTATCGAATCAGGTGAGACGGCATCCCGCGCCGCATATATTGTTGGCTTCGGTGATTATTCGGCATTCTACCGTGCTTACGTAAAGATAGTAGGCAAGTCTCCTACAGAATTTTAAAGTGATAACAGAAAGGAATGGGTATGAGTGAAAGTTTGCTTGAAAGAATAAATTGTCCAAGCGACGTTAAGTCCCTTGAAATAAAACAGATACCCACCCTTTGCACTGAAATCAGAGAATTTTTGGTTGACGTTGCCGACAAAAGAGGCGGTCATCTCGCTTCTAATCTCGGAGCCGTAGAGTTTTCCGTTGCTATTCACAGAGTTTTTGATTCTCCGAGCGACCATATAATTTTTGACGTAGGACATCAGTCTTACGTTCATAAGCTTCTTACCGGCAGACGTTGTGATTTTGACACTCTCGGAATGCCGGGCGGACTCTCCGGATTTACGAAGATGAGCGAAAGTGTTCACGATGCCTTTGGTGCAGGGCATAGCTCTACCTCTGTTTCTGCCGCCCTTGGATATGCCGAGGCTGATAGAATTAAGGACAGCTCCTCTTATACCGTTGCAGTTGTCGGTGACGGAGCGTATACGGGCGGTATGATTCACGAAGCGCTCAACAATGCCGACCCGAATTTAAGACTCGTAATAATTATCAACGAAAACGGAATGTCTATATCGGCTAACAAGGGTTCCTTTGCAAGATATCTTACCCGTGTTCATACATCAAAGAGATATATACACTGGAAGAAGGGAACGAAGTCTCTTCTGGCGCATTTACCCCTTATAGGCAAGCCAATGCAGAAGGCACTCGGCTTTCTTAAGGGTAAAATAAAGAATATGTTTTTCTCCTCGAACTATTTTGAAGATTTGGGTCTCTACTATATCGGACCCATAGACGGAAACGATTATAAAAGAGTTGAAAAGGCTCTTTTGAATGCGAAAAGACTTGAAAAATGCGTAGTAGTTCACCTGAAAACGCAAAAGGGGAAGGGATATCAACCTGCAGAGCAGGAGCCCGAGTGGTATCACAGCGTTTCTTCTGAAAAAAACGATAGCTTCCATAACGAGCTTGTTGACGACCTTATTAACATAGCTGATTCGGACGAATCGGTAATTGCCGTTACACCTGCGATGGGAAATGGATCGGGATTTGATAAATTTGGCGAGAGGTTTCCTAACAGATATTTTGACGTCGGAATAGCGGAAGGGCATGCAGTGACCTTTTCCGCAGGTCTTGCTGCGGACGGAATGAATCCTTTTGTTTCGGTTTATTCTACGTTTTTACAGAGGGCTTACGACTCGGTATTACACGACGTTGCGTTGCAGAAAATCCCAATTAACATCATGGTCGACAGGGCGGGACTTGCTCTGCGCGACGGAGCTACTCACCATGGAATATTTGACGTTGCTTTTCTGTCGCACATACCGAATATCACTTTAATTTCGCCTGCATCCTATTCCGCACTCAGATGTGCAGTAGGATATGCGTTATCACACAGAGAGGGCGCTGTTGCGATCAGGTATCCTAACAAATCGGAATCGAAGCTTGTGTCCGACACGTTTTATAAGGACGGCAGAGGGGAGTTATCGCTTAAAGCTGACTTTTCTTCGGATTCACTCCCTGAGTGTGTATTTATAACCTACGGTACTATTGCAGAGAACGTTCTTCTCGCAAAGGAAAAGCTTATCTCACAAGGCGAGAACGTCGGAGTAATTCTTCTTGAAATTTTGAAGCCGTATAACGTCATAGTGAGTAAAGCCATGCCGTATCTTGCAAAGGCGAGAAAAATACTGTTTGTCGAAGAGGGAATAAGAAACGGTGGCGCGGGTATGATTTTCCGTGACGAGCTTATATCTCAGGGGTTTAACTTTGAAGGATGCTCTTATGACATTGCCGCTATTGAGGATAATTTTGCCTCGCCCGACAGTCCTTGCGATCTTTACAGTCACGTTGGACTTTCACCCGAAAAAATAATAGAAAAAATGAATCGGATTAAAATATGAACATAAGTATAAAAAATACCGATGCCGAAAAATATATACAGGCGGTGTCGCAGTATAATGAGGGAAAGAAACGCATTGCTCACGTAATAACACTCGGTTGTCAGCAGAATGAAGCTGACAGTGAAAAGCTGCGCGCTCTTGCAAAGGATATGGGATACGAGCTTTCTGACTATCCAGAAGAGGCGCATCTTATAGTTGTAAACACCTGCGCGATACGTCAGCACGCAGAACTTAAGGCTTTGTCTATTGTCGGAAATTTCAAGGCTCTTAAGGGCGAGCGCGAGGACCTCGTAATAGGTGTTTGCGGATGTATGGCTGCAGAGCCACACGTTGCAGAGAAGATAAAGAGAAGCTATCCTCAGGTAAGCTTTACTCTTGAGCCCTCGCAGTTATACAGATTTCCCGAGCTTGTGTGTACGGCTCTATTAAAAAAGCGCCGCTCGTTTTTCTTTGGCTCTCAGGAAAGCGACGTTATAGAGGATATCCGCTCAGAAAGACAGTCATCATTCAAAGCATGGGTATCTATAATGTACGGCTGTAACAATTTTTGCTCTTACTGTATAGTACCTTACGTCAGAGGACGTGAGAGAAGCCGTGAGAGCTCTGCGGTTATAGAAGAG
>JAZRLJ010000076.1:0-8433 GCA_045646755.1 Eubacteriales bacterium
CCCCCGAAATTGCAGAAACCTATAAAAAGTACGTTGAAGAGGGCGGAAAGCTCTTTGTCACCGCAGCCCATATGCGTGATAGCGTAGACAGAAAAGAAAAGGGTAAGTTTGCAGATTACGACTGGGAGTCCTTCCTTGGAGTTAAGCTTTCCGACGAGGTGATAAACTGCAACGAGGGATACAAGTTTGTTAAGTACAGCACTATAGACGGTATGATGTACCCCGGCACGCATAACCTGCTTTGCGACCCCGCTTGGTCGGCAGGCTATACCGATTACGTTAAGGTTGAGCCTACTACGGCAAAGCCGGTTTGCTTTATATCCGATACCTTTGCAACCAATATGTATTCTGCGCCCGAGGGTAAAAAGGTTAAAGCCTACGAGAGTTTTGGCGAGGCCTACGTTGATCACAATATCATTCCTCTTATCACCGAGAATAAGTACGGCAAGGGTAACGTAATCTTTATGGCAAACTCTGAGTATCCCGGTGCTCCTGCGGTATTCCCCCTCTACAAGCTCATTACAAAGGCTGTCCTTGCGGCATCTCACAGAACGAGTGACATCAAGGTCGTAGGCTCTGATAAGCTGAGATTTGCAGTATACGGCGACGAGGAAAATTATAAGATTTATATCTTCAACTCGGATTTCAATTTCGAGCAGAAGGCAAGAGTAATTTACAACGGAGAAATAATCTGCGATAAGATAATTGATTCTGCAAAGCTTGAAATTGTAGAGTTTAAAAAGTAAAAAGCAAATAAAAGCATACAAAAAACCGAGCTAAGCGAAAGCTAAGCTCGGTTTTTACTGTTTTCCTTTTTTGTTTTTGGCGAATATCCTAGATAGGATACGTACGCTCGGTAAAAGCTCGGATAGTTTGAAAATCCGCATTCGAGATACACGTCGGTGGGCTTAGCTCCGTCCTTGATTTTTCTGTTGGCTAGCAGCACCTTTTTGTTTCTGATATATTCCATAATTCCGATATTCATTTCTTTTTTGAAAACGGTTCTCACGTAAGATTCGGAGAAAAAAAGTGCGGAGGATATATCGCTGATTTTATGAATGTCGCAGAGATTCACTCTTATATAATCGAGCATTTTCTGTATCGTTGCATTCTTTATTTCGGGCTGCTTTTTTTCTCTTTCGTCTGCATCAAGCAGCATAAGTATTACTGCCTCGGCAACCGATTTTACAAAGAGCTTTTCGTTTGACTTTGAGCCTTCAAGCTTTTCCTTTGCCCCTGTAAGTATTTTGTAGACAGGGGAGCCCTCTTCAAGAGAAAGGTGCTCTCCTTTTTCAAAAATCTCTTCGGCTTGCCTTCCGCTCTCAATAGCCTCGGGCAAAAATCCAAGGCAAAAAAGGCTTGTCGGGGATTTTATAATTTTATGCTCGAAGTGGTGATAGCCCGGCTTCATAAAAAGCACGTCTCCTCTTTTGAGGCGGTAGCATCTGTTTTCGATTACGTATTCGCTTTCTCCCTCAACAAAAAAGAGAATCTCGTAAAAACTGTGCTCGTGCCATTTTAAGCCGGTCTCACCCGTTTTAAAGTTTTTCTTCTGATAGAGAAAATAAAATTCTTTACTTTTGTGGTCTACGTGATAGATATTTTCGTTCATAAGACAAGTATAGCACAAGTTTTTTTGATTGTAAAGCGTTTTTGAAATATTTTGAAAGGAAAGCGGGATTTTATTTCAAACACGCCTATAAAAACAGCAGCAGTTATCCTTTTTTTGTTTTTGGCGGATAGCCGAAGTAGGCAAGATAGGCGCGGTAAAAGCTTGTATAGGTGTTAAAGCCGCATTCGGTATATATTTCGGTGGGTTTTCTCCCCGCAAGGATTTTGTCGTGCGCATATACGAGCTTTCTGTTTCTAACGTACTGCATTATACCAATTCCCATCTCCTTTGCGAAAACGGCTCTGACATACGCCTTTGAGAAGAAGAGGGCGCTCGCAATATCGTCAAGACTTTGTATCGCGAAGAGGTTTTCGTTCATATAATCAAGCGTCTTTTCAACAATTGCGTTTTTTATTCCCGGAATTTCTTCATTTCTTATAGAGCAATCTGCGAGGGAGTAAACCAGCCCCTCGATAAGACTCTTTGCATATCCTTCTGCGTTTTTATTACTGTTTTGCAGCTTCAGCTTTAGAGCTGTCAAAATTTTTTCGAAGGGAGAGTCTTTTCCGAGAGTGATATATTCATATTTGTTGAAAATCTCTTCGGCAAGCTCGCCGTTGTCTATCGCGTCCGCAGAGAATCCTATACAGTAAAGACTTGATTTTTCGATGATTCTGTTATATTCAAGGTGATGCCGATACGGTTTGACGAGCAGAGCGTCCCCTCCTTTTAATAGGTACTTTCTGTTCTCTATAGCATATTCGCTTTCGCCGTCTGCGACGTACATAATCTCATAGAACGGGTGATTATGATACTCTCTTCCCGTTATTCCTCTTTGAACGCATCTTTCTACGTAAAGGAAATAGTGCTTATCATTTTTGAAATTGACTACATCAAATTTTGTTTCCATAATCTAAGTATAGCATGCGGTTTTATTTTTGTAAAGCATTTTTGCAATATTTTACCTCAAAAATGCAATTTCTTTTCGTAAATGTTACTGCTATACTGTAGTTGATATCAAAAATTTTATTTAAAGGGGAATTTAAATGAAAAAGCCTTTACATATGCTTACGGGTGTTAATATCGGAGACTACGAGTTCGTTCCCGCAACTATTCTTGACAACGTAAAAAAATATAAGTTCGGTAATAAAGAGGGGGATCTTTTTAACTTCCTTACAATCAGAGTTGACTGGGAGAGACCTACCTCGCAGCAGCTTTACGAGTGGGCAGAGTATTTCCGTGATAACGGGATATATTTCTTGATTTCCGGAAACTTTCCAAGATACGGCGAGCAGGTTCCGAGAATTTCCGATGAGGAAATGAAGAAGATGGGTGAGATTGCCGGCGAGTACTTTATGGGAAATAAGCTTAGTGAGTTCGGCGGATTTTACGCAACTCGCGGAAAGGGATATACCCGTAAGGGAGGAAAGACTCATCACCCCATTCAGGGAGCAAAAAATTGCCTTGAGGCTAAAGAGCTTTATATGAGAGAGGTAAGCTTTATTGCCGAAAGAATGAGAAAAAACGGCTCGCCAAAGGTCGGAGCTGTTCAGGCAGTAACTCTTACGCCCTACGACTATGAGGCGGGTGTTGATTTCGTTATAATGGAGCTTGCTCCCAGAAATATGGAGCAGATAATGGCGTTTGGCAGAGGCGCTGCAAGAGCTTACGGTAAGGACACTCTCGGCGCTTGGCTTGCCCACGAGTTTTACGGTGGATTCCATCAGTTCGACCCTCTGAAAGCGAAGAGATTTACTATGGAGTATTACTCTATGTACCTTGCGGGCGTCGACTACTGCTGTCTTGAATCGGGCTACAGAGGAATACACTCTCACGTAAACAGCGAAAAGCCCGCAGTAAAGCTCCACGAGAATGAAGCAACCGCAACCTTCAGCGCCGGACCTCTTCCCGAGGATCACCCCCTTGCAAAATCATATCTCAAGGAAGCTGAGGATTTCGCTAATTTCTGTAAAAGTGACGTTCGCCCCGGAAAGTGTGGTCCTATAACCAAGGTAGCTTTTGTTCAGGGTAATCTTGACGGCTTCGGTTGGGGTAACAGCTCTTCGCTCTGGGGACAGTACTACGAAGAAAAATGGGGCTTTGCAGCTCCGGAGTTCTCTTATCGCGTGCTTGACGAGGTTTATCATTCTATCGAGTGGAATAATGCTATCAACTACGGTGATAACGATTACAGCGGCGCTCCCGGATACGGTACCTACGACGTAATTCCGGCAACGTGTCCTCTTGACGTAATGAAGCAGTATGAGTGGGTAATATTCTGCGGTTGGAACACTATGACTCCCGAAATCGTAGACACGCTTAAGGCATACGTTACGGGCGGCGGAAAGCTCTTTATTACTGCCGCACATATGCGCGATAGCATTGACAGAGAAAAGAAAGGTTATTTCGTAGAGGGTATCGAGGAGCTTGTCGGAGCAAAGCTCTCTGAGGAAACCTTCAGATGCAACGACGGCTTCAAATTCGTTAAGTACAGCACCGTAGACGGTGTTATGTATCCCGGAACGGGTAATCTCACCTGCGACCCCGCTTGGTCGGCAGGTTATACAAACTACGTTAAGGTAGAGCCCACTACCGCAACTCCCGTTTGCTACGTTACCGACTGCTTCCTCAGAGAAGAGGAATATATGTTCCCTGTTATCACCGAAAATAAGCTCGGTGAGGGAAACGTAATCTTTATGGCTACGAGTGAGTATCCCGGCGCGCCCGAGGTATTTCCGCTCTACAAGATTATGACCAAGGCTCTCCTTGCCGCATCTCATAGAACGAGCGACCTCAAGGTCATCGGAAGCGATAAGCTCAGATTTGCTATGTATGAGGGCGAGGATAAATACAAGCTTTACATTCTTAACACCGACTTTAATTTCGAGAACAAAGTTAAGGTTATCTTCCGCGGAGAAGAAACCGAAAGAGTGGTAAAATCTCTCGGACTTGAAATTATAGAATACAAAAAATAAAACGTAAAAATACGAGGACTCCCGTTTTCTGAGTCCTCGTATTGCTTTTTGTTAAAATATGGTATTTTTGTGGCAGGATGTGTAATGTTTTTAGCAGTATATGTAATTTGATTGAAATTTTATATGTGTTAAAATATAGGTGTCAAAACATTTTTGGAGGAATAAAAAATGAAAAAGCCTTTACACATGGTCACTGGTATAAACCTTGTTGACTACGGATTTGACCCCGATACCTTCCTTCCTCTCGTTAAGAGATTTAAGGTAGGTAAGAATTACGGAGGCGTATTTAATTACATATCCGTAAGACTTGACCAGAAGATGCCTACGGTAGAGCAGCTCTACGAGTGGGCGCAGTATTTTCACGACAACGAGGTTTACTTCAAGATTGTCGGAAACCATCCGAGAGTAGGAGAGCTCTTCTCAAGACTTTCAAAGGAGGAGATGGCAAAGCTTCAGGAAATCGGCGGAGAATACTTCTCCGGAGAGGGAATTGGCGAGTTCGGCGGCTGGTATTCCTCTAAGGCAAAGGGATACGAGTCCTGCAGAGGCTCTGCAAACCCCGTTCAGGGAATTAAGACCTGCGACGAGGCCGTTGCAGTTTACAAGCGTCAGATAGGTAAAATTATAAAGCTTCTTAGAGATAACGGTGTTAAGACTATACTTTCCACTCAGGCAGTCGCGTTCTTCTCCTACGATATTGAGGCGGGCGTTGACCAGATTATCGTAGAGGTTGCTCCGAGAAATATGGAGCAGATTATGGCTTTCGGCAGAGGCGCACACAAGGCTCATAAGAAGGAGGCTCTCGGCGCATGGCTCGCTCACGAATTCTACGGCGGATATCATATGTTCGATCCGCTTAAGGCAAAGAGATTTACCTCAGAGTACTATTCTCTCTACCTTGGCGGCTACGATTACGTTTGTCTTGAGTCGGGATTCCGCGAGATTCATTCTCACGTTGACCAGATGATTCCCGAAGGACAGCCGCTTCCTACATCTTACCTTAAGGAAGCTACAGATTTTGCTAGCTTCTGCAAGAGCGACGTTCGTCCTGGAAACGGGCCTATAGTTAAGGTAGCTTTCGTTCAGGGTAACCTTGACGGCTTTGCGTACGGAAACAGTTCTTCTCTTTGGGGACAGTATTACGATAAGAAATGGGGCTTTGCCGCTCCCGAATTCTCATACAGAATTCTTGATGAGGTATACCATTCTTGCGAGTGGAACGACGGTAAGAACTTCGGTGACTTTGACTATAGCGGCGCACCCGGTTACGGTCAGTACGATGTAATCCCTGCAAATACTCCTCTTGACGTTCTTAAGAATTACGAGTGGGTTATCTTCTGCGGCTGGAACACTATGACTCCCGAGCTTCTTGAAACATATAAGCAGTACGTCAAGGAGGGCGGTAAGCTCTTCGTTACTGCGGCTCACCTTCGCGACAGCGTAGACAGAGCAGAGAAGGGTAATTTTGTTCCCGGTCTTGAGGAGTTCCTCGGCGTTAAGCTTTCTAATACTGTTTACAACTCTAACGACGGCTATAAGTTCGTTAAGGAGAGCACCATAGACGGTATGATGTACCCCGGCACTAAGACTCTTATGTGCGACCCCGCTTGGTCGGCAGGTTATACCGATTACGTAAACGTAAAGGCTACTACTGCGACACCCACCTGCTTCCTCTCCGATACGTTCGGCAGACCTAAGCCTAAGGATGACGATACCGTTGATTCTGATATGGATTCCACCGAGATTACCGATATGAGCCTTGTTCCCGTTCTTACCGAGAATAAGTACGGTGACGGTTACGTAATGTTTATGGCTAACTCCGAGTATCCCGGCGCACCCGAGATCTATCCTCTCTACAAGATGGTTGTAAAGCAGATTCTCGCAGCTTCTCACAGAAAGGCTGACGTTAAGGTTATCGGCTCGGATAAGCTTAGATTTGCAGTATACGACAACGAGGATTCTTACAAGGTTTACCTCTTCAATTCCGATTTCAACATCGAAACCAAGGCAATCGTTCTCTACGGCGACAAGCGCATTGAGAAGGTTGTTGACACCGTGGGACTTGCAATCGTTGAAATTGAAAAATAAGAAATAAGTAAATAAAAGCATGTAATCTTAGCAAAAAAACAACCGAGAAAGCTTTGGCTCTCGGTTGTTTTTATTTTTTAATTTTCTTCTTTTTTCATTTTCGGTGAAAAACCGAAAAAAGCGCGGTAGGAGCGGAAGAAGCTGGGGTAATTTGAAAAACCGCATTCGAGATAAATTTCAGTCGGCTTTTCTCCGTTCAGAATAAGAGTGTGGGCGCGTACGACCTTCTTGTTTCGCACGTATTCCATAATTCCCATATTAGTTTCCTTTTTGAATAGGTGACCAAGGTAGGACTTTGAGAAGAAGAGCGCGTCGGCTATGTCGTCCATAGTTTTTATTGTGGTGAGATTTGCGTTTATGTAATCTATGATTCTCTTAAGGCTTGAGTCGGAGGATTTCGGTTCTTCTTCAGCTCCCAGTGTTTCCTCGCTGAGAGCGAGAATGAGAGAGTCCATCAGATTTTTTGTAAATACCTTTGCATTGGTATTGCTATTTTCAAGCTTGTGGCACAAAGCATTTGTAAGCTTTGAAAACAGAGAATTTTCACCGAGCACGAAATGCTCGCCCTTGTCGAAAATTTCCTTGGCAAGATTTCCGTGCGGGATAGATTCGGGAAAGAATCCTATACAGTAACGCTTGGAGGGAGAGGCTACTATCGTTCTTGCAAAATGCAATATTCCCGATTTGACGAGCAGCACGTCCCCTTTCTTTAATTCGTGCCGTCTGTTTTCCACGAGATATTCAACGCAGCCCTCGTCTATGAACATCATTTCATATCTGGGATGGCTATGGGTGTTGTAATGTGTCTCACCCTTTTGTGTTTTGCTCTCCGAGAACATAAAGTAAAAGTCCTCGTCCTTGTACTCCATAAAGCTTAAAGTTTTTTCCATATTTGCAGTATATCACAGTTTTTTTGGTTTGTAAAGCGTTTTTTGTAATGTTTT
Source organism: Eubacteriales bacterium (assembly GCA_045646755.1). Classification (GTDB taxonomy): domain Bacteria; phylum Bacillota; class Clostridia; order Oscillospirales; family CAG-272; genus UBA1740. The sequence continues at coordinate 7,620 of JAZRLJ010000076.1, forward strand.
TGACCAAAAGTGTAATTTCATTTTAAGATATATGTTGTTATAATGGGGGTGTAAAAAGAAAATTTATTCGTGCAGGAGAAATAAAAATGAAGAAACCGCTTCATATGCTTACAGGTGTTAATATCGGTGACTATGAATTTAATCCCGACACAATACTTGACGTAATCAAAAAGTATAAGTTTGGCAAGGAGAACGGAGGAGTATTTAATTATCTCGTTCTCAGAATGGATATGGATAAGCCTACCGAAGAGCAGCTCTGCACTTGGGCGAAATACCTTCGCGACAATGAGGTTTATTTCTCGATAGTTGACTGCTATCCCAGAGTCGGAGAGCTTCGTTCTTACATACCCGGAGAATACAAGAAAAAGGTTGCCGAGATTGCAGGCGAGTATTTTCTCGGTGAGGAAATAGGTGAGTTTGGCGGTTTCTATTCCTCAAAGGCAAAGGGCTACGGCGCCTGCAAAGGCGAGAATCCCGTTAAGGGACTTAAGACCTGCGATGAGGCAGTAGAAACCTACAAGCGTCAGATAAAGAAGATAAGCGATATGATGAGGGAGAACGGCTCTGATAATATCATTACTCTTCAAGCGGTAACCCTGTTCCCCTATGACTACGAGGTGGGAATTGAAGAGGGCTCGGTTGAAACGGGACCACGAAATATGGAGCAGATAATAAACTTTGCCAGAGGCGCTGCGAGAGCTTATAAGAAAGAGGTTCTCGGCTCTTGGCTTGCTCACGAGTTCTATGGTGGATACAACCAGTTCGACCCGCTTAAAGCGAAGAGATTTACCGCGGAATATTATATGTCGTATCT
>JAZRLJ010000077.1:0-3246 GCA_045646755.1 Eubacteriales bacterium
GCCTTTTCGTACACTCCCTTAACTCCTATCGTAAGGAAAGGACGCAGATTAAAGTTGAAGTGCTGAGCGGTATCGTTATAAGGTCCGCAAATAAGGTATAGCTTTTCATCCAGCTGCGCTGTACGTCGGGCATAAAGCTCCTCGTCCTGTTCTTTAAACAGATGCTCGTTGCGCTTAAAAACCCACCCGTTTGCCTGAATGAATCCGTGCTTTTTTGCTTTTCGGTTTCCGTCTGAGAGGGAGGTGAGAACGCCCATCTCATAGTAGTATGGAATATGCCTAAAAATCTTAGGTGAAAACTCTTCGCATATAACGTCGTATTGAAGCAGCTTTTGCTCAGTGACACTCATTCCCTCATAAAAACGGCTATCGAGAATTGAGAAGCACCTCTCCGCAAAGGCTCTTGAACGCTCCGCGTCGCCGTTAAGGTAATATTCGTATAATTCATCTCTTATAATATCAGTCATAAGAAAATCCCCCTTATAACTTGAATATATCACACTAATGAGCAAAATTACAATGTATAAAAAAGAAATTTGTAAAAAACGGAAAAGAATATTTACTTTGAAAGAGATTTGTGTTATACTAAAAGACAAAGGGGGATAGAAAAATGAAGTTTACCGATTTTCGTGTCAAGGAAATTGTCGGAGTAGTTCATTACAGTCCTAAAACGACAAAATGGAGTGCAAGGAATAGAAAAGAACATATAGTAGGAATACAGCTTTTTGGCAGTGCTTTGCATACTTTTGCTAACCGTAAGTTTACAATATCTGAGAACTGCATTTATTTTCTCAATAAAAAAGACGACTATGACGTTAGCCTTATAGAACAAACAGATGCCTTTTCAATACATTTCACCACCTATGAAGATATAGAAACGGATAGCTTTTGCATTTCGGTTGCTAATCCCCATACGTTTATTTCAATTTTGCAAAAAGCGGAAATTGCCAAGGTGAGCGGAAATGAACTTAATTTGCTCTCTATGCTATATCTTTTCTGCTCGGAGGCAGAGCGAGCCAGGGAAAAATCCTACTTTCGCAAGGACGAGCGGATAATTGAGGCGAAAAAATATATAGACGAGCATTTTCGTGAGAAAAACTGTATAGAAGAGGCGGTTCGCATAAGCGGAGTATCGGATAGGCAGTTTCGCACTCTATATAAAAATGCCTACGGCATAACCGCAGGCAAATATATTATTGCTCTCAAAATAGAGCTTGCAAAAAACCTTCTCTCCGTAGGCAGACTTCCTCTCTCGGAAATATCGGAGCTCTGCGGCTTCTATGATATTTACCATTTCAGCAAAGCATTCAAAAATTACACAGGAGTTTCTCCGAGCAAATACGTACATAGTGCGAAGAGCTAAAGCTTTGCCCCTCTCATTCAGCGTGAGAGGGGCTTTGCTACGCAAAGCGTTCCCCATACTTATTACGGACATACTGAGGAACGCCCAGAGTTTTCGCGGATTAGAGTCTTAGTCTAATCCGCTTTTCTTGCGAAAAGACCGAAAACTTGTTAGATCTTAGTTTATCGCTGCAACGTATTTTTTTGCAAGTTCTTTTAAGGACTTATAGTTTTTTGCGTTTATCAGCTGCTTATTATATAGATTAGAGCCGACACCAACCCCATAAAATCCCATATCAAGGAAATCTTTTGCATTTTCAACTGTTACACCGCCAACCGCAAGAAGTTTGGCATCGGATAATGGTGCAGTGATTGCTTTTACATACTCTTTTGTTATCTGATCAGCAGGAAACAGTTTGATATAATCCGCACCGTACTTCAGTGCTGTTCCAATCTCAGTAGCGGTGTAGGCAGCGGGGATAGATACCATTCCGAGCTTTCGTGTTAGGGATATAATCTCGGGGTCACAGTTGGGGGAGATAATAAACGAGGCACCTGCGCAGAAGGCGCACTTAACTTCCTCGCACGAGGTCACCGTTCCTGCACCAACGAGTAGTTTGCCCTCAAATTCCCTTGATAGCTCTTCTATCATAGAGGAAATTTCATCGCGTGATAATTTTCCCGAACGGTCAAAGGTGATTTCTAAAAGACGAATACCGCCATCGTAAAGTGCTTGTACTGCGGGAATCAAAGAATCCTTTTCGGGGGAACGGACAATGGATATAAGTTTTTCTTGTTCTATTGCTCGAAGCGTATTTTCTCGCAGGCCGTATGCCTTTCGGATGCAGTATATATCCTGCAATCCCGAAACAACCGCCATATCGGCAACGGTTCTGCTAAGTGGGATAGCGCATTTGTCCTTCAACAAAATGTGGTATACAGATTGTAGGGTTTTGTTGCCGCCGATATATACTTTGTCAGTAGTTGCATAGTTATTGATAAGCGAGATATCCTCGCTAACTACAGCGCCGTAGAGGAAGGAAGAAAGCTGATCTGAACGAGCTCCGTTTTTCGCCATTACACGAATGTAAAAAAGTGCGGCGTTCAAGCCGTTGGCATGTGCATAAGAGGCACCGCGCAGCACATCAAGCTCGGAAACCGTAAAGTCGTGAGAAACGCTTCCCGACAAAATACTGTTGTTTACTATCATATCCAACAGCTCACCGCTTAATGTGGTTTTAAAGTCAATTATTTCACCGTTTTGATTGATTCGTATGATCTTATTGTGCGTTCCGGGGAGTATAATTATGCCGGGAGCACCCTCCGGCAAATAAGGCAATATGCCAAACACCTCTGTCTCTTCACCACGGATAATATCGGATAGGCAACCGTCAACTGTCTGCTTTAATCCGGGGACGAACCAAAAAGGTATATCTGTGATTTCGGGAATAACGGTTATAGAAAGGTTGTTTGCTTCTTTATATACATTAGTTGGAAGATCAATGTGAGGTATTTCACAAAGTCCTATTTCACTTCCGGACATTCCCGATGTTATGATGCAATCAATCTGTTCCTTTGAAATGTTATTTGTCAGCAAAAGCTCGTTGATCAGCTCTCGTACACGCCCAAAAAGAAAAGTTCTACCTTCCAGCTTTCCTGCCTTTGCTCCAAAATGAGCTTGTTTAAGATCAACAATATGTTTTTTATCGCATAGCCAAATTCTTGTGTTTGACGTGCCCATATCCATTGCTAAATACATTATTCAACCTCTTTTATGTATTTCTACACATTATTTAAAAATTTTCAAGGCGCTCAATGAGATATCTACCCACCGATGCTGTATATTTGAGGCATGGCAAGAGAAGCTCATCCGGAAGATTGTCGTAAGAATGAATAACCTCTAGG
>JAZRLJ010000078.1:0-6702 GCA_045646755.1 Eubacteriales bacterium
CTGAGATACACCTCGCGCAAGGATACCAAGGTAGTAATTCTCGGTCAAGACCCCTATCACGGATACGGACAGGCTCACGGACTCTGCTTTTCGGTGAAGGAAGGAATACAACCTCCTCCATCGTTAAAAAACATATTCAAAGAGCTTAATGCTGAATACGGTTTTGCTGCTCCGACAACAGGTGAGCTTACAGGCTGGGCAAAGCAAGGCGTCCTTCTGCTCAACACTACCCTTACCGTACGCGAGGGACAGCCTCAGAGCCACAAGGGGCGTGGTTGGGAAACGCTCACCGACAAGATTATTTCCCTTCTCAATGAAAAAGACGAACCCTGTGTATTTATGCTTTGGGGAGGCAACGCGAGAGCAAAAAAATCCCTTATAACCAACAAAAACCATCTTGTTCTTGAGTGCGCGCATCCAAGTCCGCTCTCAGCATTTAACGGTTTCTTCGGGTGCAACCACTTTAAGCTTGCAAACGAATTTCTGAAAAAAAACGAAATCCCCGAGATAAACTGGAGAAAAACAGTTTAATTTTACATTTTATTAACATTTTAGACAACATTACCCTTCAAATTTTGTCGATTTTTACAATTGCAAATTTTTTCGCGCTAATGTATAATATTTGATATAATTATTATCACACTTTAAAATGGGGTTAGTTTTTTATGAAATTACTCGAAGATAAGATTCTTTCGGACGGACGAGTTCTTCCAGGAGACGTACTTAAGGTAGACAGTTTTTTAAATCACCAGATTGACGTTGAGCTTCTGAACAAGTGCGGTGAGGAATGGTACAGACTCTACAAGGATGCCGGAATTACAAAAATCGTTACTATAGAGGCTTCCGGTATAGGAATCGCCTGCATTGCCGCGCAGTACTTCGGTGTTCCTGTGGTTTTTGCTAAAAAGACAAAAAGTCTAAATCTTAGCGCAGACTGCTACACCTCCGAGGTTTACTCTTATACTAAGGCTACCACCAAAACCGTTATGATTTCTAAAAGATACATATCTCCCGAGGACAGAATCCTCATTATTGACGATTTTCTTGCTAACGGAAGCGCTCTCAGAGGTCTTATTTCCATTATAGACCAGGCAGGTGCTAAAGTTGCAGGAATCGGAATCGCGATTGAAAAAGCCTATCAGGGCGGCGGCGACGAGCTGCGCGCTAAGGGCTACCGTATAGAATCGCTGGCAAGTATAGAATCTATGTCAGAGGGCGGAATAGTTTTCCGTAACTAATTTCGGTGTTGCTTTGCCATCGGCAAAAAACATAAATACATTTTTATTTACCCATATGGGAAAAGGAGAAAAAAATGAAAAAAATCTTATCTTTCGTTCTCGTTCTCGCTATGGTTCTCTCTCTTGGCGTTATGTTTACGTCCTGTGGAGACGAGGAACAGGGTTATGATCTTGTTCCCGTAGCAAAGGATTCTATCAAGGTAGGTCTTATCACTCTTCACGATGAGAACTCCACCTATGACAAGAACTTCCTCGACGCTATGGACAGAGCTGTAGCAAACCTTGGTCTTAACAAGGATCAGCTCATCGTTAAGAAGAACATTGACGAGTCCGATGACTGCTATCAGGCTGCAGTTGAGCTTGTTGACGCAGGCTGTGACGTAATCTTTGCTGACTCCTTCGGTCATGAGGACTTCATGATGAAGGCTGCTGCAGAGTATCCTAATGTTCAGTTCTGCCACGCTACCGGTACTAAGGCTCACACCTCTACCCTTTCCAACTATCACAACGCTTTCGCTTCTATCTACGAGGGTCGTTTCATGGCTGGTATCATCGGAGGCATCAAGCTTGCTGAGCGCGAGGCTCTTAATGAATTGACCGCTGCTAACTATGACGCTAACGGCAACATTAAGACCGGTTACGTTGGAGCATTCCCCTATGCAGAGGTTATCTCCGGCTATACCTCTTACTTCCTTGGCGTTAAGTACGGTTACACTATTGCAACCGGCGGCAACCCCAACACCATAAAGGACGCTAAGGTTGTTATGGAAGTTAAGTACACTAACTCCTGGTACGACGAGGCAAAGGAAAAGGAAGCTGCTAACGCTCTTATCTCCGCAGGCTGCGCTCTTATCAGCCAGCACGCTGACTCCTACGGCGCTCCTACCGCTTGTGAGACCGCAGGTGTTCCCAACGTTTCATACAACGGTTCTACCAAGGCTACCGGCCCCAACACCTACCTCATTTCCTCTAAGATCGACTGGACTCCCTACTACGAGCTTATGATCAACGCTGTTATCGGCGGTTACAAAATCACCGATGAGTACTGCGGCGGCTTTGCAGAGGGCTCCGTTGCTCTTACCGAGCTTAACGAGGCTGCGTTTAAGGACGCAAAATACCTTGAAATGGCTAAAATGATTGTAGCAAACGCTGCTGAAGGAGCAAAGGAAATCAACGTATTTGACGCTAGCCTGTTCACCGTCAACGGTGAAGCTCTTACCAGCTATGATGCTGACGTTCACTCAGACGCTGCTTACACCAAGGATACTCAGGTTATGAAGACTGAGGGCACCGGTGAAGATGCGGTTACCTACTTCCAGGAATCCACCTTCCGTTCTGCTCCCTACTTTGATATCATAATCGACGGTATCACCGTTCCCAAGGCATAATAAAAAAACATCGGCAGGCGGGAGCTTCGCTTCCGCCCGCCTATTTTGAGTGATTTGTTTTTCACAGAGCCTCGAAATCAATGCTTCGCAGCTCTATGAAACACAACTCTTTTTTGGAGGTATTTCAGTGGACAAGCCAATTGCTATTGAACTAAAAAACGTAACAAAAACATTTGGAAGCGTCGTGGCAAACAAAGACGTATCTCTTGACGTCAGACGCGGAGAAATTCTCGCAGTCCTTGGAGAAAACGGCAGTGGAAAAACTACGCTTATGAATATGATTTCGGGAATTTACTACCCAGACGAGGGAGAGATTTTCATTGACGGTGAGCTTGCCGTAATAAAATCGCCCAAGGATGCTTTCAAGTACAAAATAGGAATGATTCACCAGCATTTCAAACTTGTTGATGTATTTACGGCAGCAGAAAACATAATGCTTGGTCTTAAAGGATCCTTTAACAAGAAAAAGGCCTCTGCCGATGTTCTTGAAATAAGCTCAAAGTACGGTTTTGAAATCGACCCTGACAAGAAGATACACGAAATGGCCGTATCCGAAAAGCAGACCGTAGAAATTATCAAGGTTCTGTATCGAGGAGCTGACATTCTTATTCTTGATGAGCCTACGGCAGTTCTTACTCCGCAGGAAACCAAAAAGCTATTCTCTATTCTTCGCAAGATGAGAGATGACGGAAAATCTATAATCATCATCACGCACAAGCTTCACGAGGTTCTTTCTATTTCCGACAGAGTTGCCATTCTACGCAAAGGTGAACACATAAGTACCGTTGAAACCGCTAAAACCAATGAAAACCAACTCACAGAAATGATGGTTGGTAAAAAAGTTGAGTTGAACATTGAACGCTCCGAGCCGAAAAACGCAACCGACAGACTTATCGTAGAAGGCCTTGAATGTAAAAACCGCGACGGAATAAAGGTTCTTGACAACGTGTGCTTTACTGCGCGCTCGGGAGAAATTCTCGGAATTGCAGGTATTGCAGGAAGCGGACAGCGAGAGCTTCTTGAGGCCATAGCAGGTCTGCAGCACATTGAGCTTGGTAAAATTTCTTACATTACCCCAGATACCGAAGAGACCGTAGACTTGCGTGACAAAACTCCGCTTGAAATACGCAACCTCGGCGTAAGACTTTCCTTCGTTCCGGAGGACAGACTTGGAATGGGACTTGTCGGCAATATGGATATCATTGATAATATGATGCTCCGTAGTTACTCCGCCGGGCACTCCTTTTTCCTTGACAGAGAGCCCTCCCGTGAGCTTGCCGAGGACGTAATTGAGCGTCTTGAGGTCGTAACCCCCAGCGCAAAAACCCCCGTCAGACGACTTTCGGGCGGTAACGTACAAAAGGTTCTCGTCGGACGCGAAATCGCATCAGCCCCCACGGTTCTTATGGCGGCATATCCCGTAAGAGGACTTGACATAAATTCCTCTTACACTATTTACAATCTCTTAAACGATCAAAAGAAGCAAGGCGTTGCCGTAATTTTCGTAGGTGAGGACCTTGACGTTCTACTTGAGCTTTGCGACAGAATACTCGTAATCGGCTCAGGCAGAGTTACCGGAATTGTCGACGGAAGATCCGCCACGAAGGAAGAGATTGGCATTCTTATGACAAAAACGGAAAGGAGCGAGTGATATATGGAAGAAAATAAGAACATTGAACCGGCTGCTACAGCACAAGCAAACTCTGAGCAGGCTCATAAGAAAACAAAAGAGCCACTCTTTCACTTGGTTAAACGCGATGTAACCGACAAAAGAACTCCGTTTATAGTCCGCGGCGCTGCAGTACTGCTCGCTTTCATCTTTATAACTATCCTGACTTTATTCCTTGTTGACACTAATCCTATCGAATTTATAGGTCTTCTCTTCTCCGGCTCGTTCGGTACCTTCAAGAGAATTCTCAATCTATTACAAAGACTTGCAATACTTCTTTGTATTTCTCTCGCTCTTGCACCTGCTTTCAAAATGCGATTTTGGAACATTGGAGCCGAAGGTCAAGTCCTTATCGGCGGTCTGGCGTGCGCTGCGTGTATGATATGTCTGGGAGATATTCCCGACCCTATCCTTATTCCGATTATGGCAGTAGCCGCTATCGTTGCAGGAGCAATTTGGGCAATTATACCCGCTATTTTCAAGGCTCATTTCGGCACTAACGAAACGCTCTTCACCCTTATGATGAACTACGTGGCAATACAACTTATCGCGTATCTGTCTACTATATGGGAAAATCCTAAAGGCTCAGGTCATATAGGCGTTATTACCTCCGGAAGATTCCCTAAGCTCTTCGGTCAGCACTATATAATCAACATTCTCGTTGTAATCCTCGTAACGCTTGCTATGTACGCATACCTGAAGTACAGTAAGCAGGGATATGAGATAGACGTTGTAGGTCAGAGTGAAAACACGGCAAGATACATCGGTATTAACGTAAAAAAGGTTATTATTCGTACTATGGCGATATCGGGAGCCGTCTGCGGAATCGCAGGTCTCTTGCTTGTCGGCGGTACGGACCACACTATAACGACAAACACGGCAGGCGGTCAGGGATTTACCGCTATTATGGTCACCTGGCTTGCAAAATTCAATCCTCTTTATATGATACTCACTACCTTTCTTATAGTCTTCCTTGAAGCAGGCTCGGGTGAGGTGGTAAGTAAGTTTTCAGACTCGCTTAACGGTTCGTATGCCGATATTCTGACGGGAATAGTTCTCTTTTTTATCATAGGCTCGGAGTTCTTCCTTCGCTATCAGATAAAATTTCGTAAAAAGCACGAGGGGGTAAACTAATATGAGCGCAATTATTTCATTTATTCAACGCGCGATAATACAGGGAACGCCTCTCCTTTACGGCTCTATGGGTGAAACCCTTACCGAAAAGTCCGGAAACCTTAACCTCGGAATTCCTGGTATTATGTATACGGGCGGTATTTTTGGTGTTATGGGAGCTTTTCTTTACGAAAGAACGCTCGCTCCCGACGAAATGCCAAATATCCTTTCGTCCCTCTTCCTGCCACTTATATGCGCTCTTTTAGGCTCGGCTTTGATGTCGCTGATTTACTGCTTCTTAACTATAACTCTTAGAGCAAATCAAAACGTTACAGGTCTTGCGATAACTACTTTCGGCGTCGGCGTTGGAAATTTCTTCGGCGGATACCTTGCGCACTTCTCCACCGACGGTTCAACAGGTGTTTCCATCACGAAGGTAAGTAAAGTCTTTTCTACACCCCTTCCGTTCGCAGATGATTTAGGTGGCTTCGGCACACTCTTCTTCTCATACGGATTCCTAGTATATACGGGAATAATTATGGCAATTATTATGTCCTTTGTTCTCAAACGCACGAGAGTAGGTCTGCATTTGAGAGCCGTTGGTGAAAACCCTGCAACCGCAGATGCCGCAGGCATTAACGTATCGGCGTACAAATACGGCGCAACACTAATAGGCGGTATGATTGCGGGACTTGGCGGTCTTTACTACGTCGTAGATTACATGGGCGTTTGGTCCAACGACGGATTCGGTGACAGAGGATGGCTCGCTATAGCGATAGTTATTTTCACACTATGGAAGCCCGACCTCAGTATTCTCGGTTCATTCCTCTTCGGAGGTCTTTACATTGTTTATCTCTTTATTCCGGATCTTTCCCGCTCGTCTCAGGAAATTTTCAAGATGCTGCCCTACCTTGTAACAATCGCTGTTCTTATTTTCACCAGCGTTCGTAACAATCGTAACAGTCAGCCACCGGAATCTCTCGGAACCAACTATTTCCGCGAAGAACGATAAAACAACAAAATTTAAAGGCAGAAAACCAAATTGGTTTTCTGCCTTTTTTATATACAAAACTCAATTTAAAACCTTAAACGCAAAGAGCGAAAGCACCAGCACTCCAAGGGCAATGCGGTAAATTCCGAAAGGAATAAACGTATGTCTTTTTACAAAGTCCATAAGGAATTTTATAATACCAAGGGAAACTACGAATGATACGACAATACCGACGGCGAGTAATATAATCTCGTTTGCTGTTGCAATGTAGCCATTGAGGATAAACTTAAAAATTTTGAGAAG
>JAZRLJ010000079.1:0-5903 GCA_045646755.1 Eubacteriales bacterium
TTACCCGTGCCGGGAGGGCCGTATATAACGGAATTTCCGCATTCGTCCACCTTGCTTACAACCTTAGACTGTGAGTAGTCGAGCATTTTTATCTCGTAGGTGCGTGGCTCTTCCTTTGAGGTGCGCTTTTTTGTGCTTCTGACCTTTTTGCCGGTGCGAAGAAGCTCGGTTATAGCGTCGTTTGTAAGCTTTTTTCTCTCAAGTATCGTATAATCGTTGTAAATAGAGTTTGAAATAGGGAATCTTCCGAGCACAGCGCCAAATCTTACTGATAGCTCGTCTTCACCGTCGGGCTCTTTGAATCTTGAATAGCAGAATATATTCTTAGTGCGTGTGCATTTAATGTTGACGTGCGCTTCTTTGAGGTAGTCGAGCACGGCAGTGATGCTCGGAAACTGTGAAAGATCGTCAAACTCAAGCTCCAGCTGATCTACCGATATTTTCTTTGCTTGGGCGTAGGAAAGAATAAGCGCAGGGTTAATGCGGATTTTTTCGCTTTCGTTAAAGCGGATTTCTACGCTCGAATCGTCGGAGATTTCGATTTTTACGGGGAAGAGCATAAGCGGGGCTTTTATAGTGGTCTTGTGCGAGCCGTGGCCTATTACTCCGAAAACGAAGGGATAGCCGATGAAGAGCTCGTATCTTCCCGTTTCCTTTTCGATTTCCTCGACCTCTCGCTTGAGGTCTTTAATTTTCGCAACCTCGCCTTCAAAGGCCTTGCTTTGCTCCTCACGGCGCATTCTCTCGTTTTTCAGAATAGCCTTTTCGACGTCAAGCTCACTCGCGTTTTCGTCGGGAAGAATTCTGCGCTTGCTGATTTTACTTTCGACGTCGAGGTTTTCTATCAGCTCTTTTTTCTCTTTTGGAGTTATGAGAGCCAGAGGATATTTGTGGTCTGACCAGAGGAAAGCTATAAGCTCGGCGATTTTTCCGTCGCGGCCTTCGAAGATTTTTCCGATATCGTAGGCGTTGCGGCGAACTATGTTTTTGAGGTAGAGACATTTGCTGCTGCCGCCGATTTCAATCAAGCGTTCCTTATAATAGGTATAAATGCTTTTTCCCATCGCGTGTGACCTTTCTGAAAACTTAATATAGGCAAAGTAAAGTTGTCACTTTACTGAAAATGCATGATAATTTTCCAATTTATATTATATCACATTATATTACAAAAATCAATATATTTTCAAAATATTAACGCGTTTTATATGCGTAAAATTCTAAAATCTTGTACAAAAAGAACAAAACGCAACTGCAAATTTCAACAAATTGACGAGTTGATTTTTTACGCCAAAAGTGTTATAATTATTATAACTAAAAATATTTGTTCCCGTACGGGTAACGGTAAGGAGATTTTTATGAAGATAACCAAGAGGGTCCTTTCAGTACTGCTTTTTTCGGCGTTGCTGATTTCCTGCCTTTTGTTTACGGTTTCCGCTGAGGATACCTTAAAAGCTAAGGGAATAACCGACATTGAAGACGTGCTTGAGTATTTCGATAAAAAGGACTATTTGGCGGACAATTTTGAAGAGGGAAAATTGAGTGGGCACTACACTAAGGATGCGCTCAACTCAGAGATAGTTGTCGATCCCAAAAACACCGATAATATGGTATTGAAGGTTACCGGACCTGCGAAGGACAACAAATATGCCCTTTCGCTTTCGGAAGATGCGTTCATTATCGCCTTTGATTTTTATTACGATGCCGATATGACGGGAGCCTACACTGTTGACCTTAAGACTAAGAATCTTAACGGCGAGGAGGATATTACCTTTATTTCCTTCCTCAGATTTGACGTTAAAAACGGTAAGCTTATGAATACCGTTTTCGACAGCGCTCTCAATAACGGTGAAGGCGCTTATCTTCTTGCCGATTACGAAGGATTTGCTCCCACCGTTGATACCTGGCACAGAGTTGTAATGTTTTTCAATGCCGTGGAGAAGACCTATAGCTTTAAGATTTCCACCGACGGTGAGCAGACCTGGCACACCTCCGCAAATTACACTATCGGCGCTTCCTCATTTACATCGCTTGAGCTTAAGCCTTACCTTGAGGGAAGAAGCAATACCGACAAAATTTCCATTTACCTCGATGACGTAAGTGTATATAGCGGTACGTTTGAGCGTTACCCAGAGCAGAGAAGTCAGATTATAGACCAGACTATTCTCGACCTTGAGGCACTTTATCTTGCTGACGGTACCGATTCTCAGACCAAAATGAGAGTTGCAGATGTTTTTGCAAAGCTTGCAGAATATGAATACACCTCGGAAAATGAGACTGTAACAGCATCTCTTGCTAAGGCTGCAGTTTACGTAAACCTCGCTTATGCCGGGGAGGTAATAGCCAGAGCTGCTGCTATCGACACGACCGCCGGTTATCACGATAGAGTTAACTACATAAACGAGAGCCTTGCCTACGTTAAAAACATTCCTGCAGACGAGCTCATTGATACAGCTCCCGGTTTTAAGGATGATGCTGAACTCGCGGCAGGTGTTAAGGCAGCGAGAAAAACTTTCGCTGAGGAAAAGCAAGCGTGCGATGATATTCTTACCGGCTCCACCGCTTTCATAAAAAAGATGAAGAGCTATGACTCTCAGAATAAGTCCTATGAATATATGAAGGACTTCTATGACAGTGATGAAGAGGGAAATGTGGGAGTTACCAAAATTCTCAACGTAGACTACACCTTTGCGGGTGAGGTTGAAGGCGCAGCCGGATACACTATGCTTCAGGCAAAGGCCGACTACGAGGCTTTCCTTGTTAAGTATGAAAGAATAACAAATCTCGTTTCTGTTTTTCTTGAAGGCACAGACAAGATGCTCAATTCAGTAGAGGCGCTTAAAACGTATGCTCCCGGTGATGCTGAATACGAGGAAGCATTTGGAACGCTCTCTGAGGGCTATTTTATCGTACTCGCTATCATAGATGCAGACAACACCGTAGACGTTATTGATCTTGATGCAGAGCTTGACGAATCAACTATTACGGTTTCGGTTGACGAATCTGATGACTCAACAACTGCTCCATCTTTTGCTGAAAGAAACAAGGTTTTCTTTGATTACAAAGAATACATTCTTGAGAGCATGGCGCTTTGCGATAAATTCGTTGAAATTATGAGCCAGGCTTCTGCAGCTTCTTACTATACTGCTAAAGCAACGTTTTTCAATCTTGCTAAGGAAATATATCTCAGCAAGGATAAAGAGCATAATGATGCACCTTTGTTTAGAGTAAAAGCTTACGGAATTGCTGATTCTGTAGCTGCTTATCTTGCTCTTGAAGATTACATCATAACCTCAGAAAAAAATGCTAAGGCTTATATTGATGCTGTTGCACATGCTGTAGCTAAGATTGAAGGCGAGGGAACTTCTTTCGTTGATAAACAGACTGCTATCGACAAGGCTGTTGAGCTTAAGAAAATTGGCGATATTACCGGAGTTGAGGTTGTTTTCACTGATGAAGAAAACAATGGTGTTGATGAGCTTGTTAAGAAATATAGAAAAGAAATTAACAGTGTAACCGCTGCTAATTCCAATCTTTCCAAATACACCACCTACATTGAAAGTGTTATCGCAGATAGTGCAAAGCTTGTTTCTCTCATGGCAGATATTAAGACTGCAAATACTTTTGCAGAGCGTCGCGCGCTTCTGGTACAGTCTGTTAAGGCGGCGGCAAATTGCGAACTTTCTCTTGAGGGCGTTTCCGAAGCTCTTACAAGCTTTGCTGAATACAAGGAAGCATACGAGACCGAGATAGCGGCTATGAATGAAACTCATCTGTCAGCTACGGTTAATGCGTTTGCTACTTCGGCTGCTGCAGCGAGTGATGCTGAGGTATATACGGCTACCGACATCCTTACTCAGTACGTAGCGCCTATAAACGAATAATTCACTTTACAAACAAGAGGAGCTGCCGTTAACTCGGCAGTTCCTTTTTAAAATAATGAAAGAGGGCAAAATGAATATTCACGAAGAAAGACTCGGACTCATTCTCAGCAAGCTAAAGGGAAGAGACGAGGAAAAATATAATTATTTTCACGGCAAGGCGCTTCTTATTCCCTCAAGAAAGGAAATCATAAGTCTTATCAAGGATATACAGGAGCTTATGTTTCCCGATTATTTCAGAAGAAAATGTAACGAGGGGAAGACGAGAGAAGAGCTTCTTGACTCGGTATTTATATCAATGAAGAGACAAATGAGCGCAGCGTATGCCTTTTGCGGCGCGGGTGAGGTAGTAGATACCGAGAGCCTTTCTTATGCCGTGCTTGATAAAATCCCAGATATAAAGGAATCTCTCATTAAGGACGTACAGGCTATATACGAGGGTGACCCTGCGGCGAGAAGCCCTGAGGAAATCATACTTTCATATCCAGGATTTTACGCTATATCTAT
Source organism: Eubacteriales bacterium (assembly GCA_045646755.1). Classification (GTDB taxonomy): domain Bacteria; phylum Bacillota; class Clostridia; order Oscillospirales; family CAG-272; genus UBA1740. The sequence goes on from JAZRLJ010000079.1 coordinate 4,386, forward strand.
TTACAGAATAGCGCACGAGTTTTATTCTCTGGGTATTCCTTGCATAGCGAGAGTTATGACCGAGTTTGCACATGAGAAGACGGGTATCGATATTCACGCAGGAGCGACCATAGGCGAGTATTTCTTTATCGACCACGGTACGGGAATAGTAATAGGTGAAACGACAACCATAGGCAATAACGTGAAGATTTACCAGGGAGTTACTCTCGGTGCGAAGAGCTTCGAACTTGATTCTGACGGAAATCCGATAAAGGGTATAAAGAGACACCCCGATATAGGAAACAATTGCGTTATATACGCAAACGCTACTATTCTCGGCGGCAACACCAGAATAGGTGACGGCTGTGTTATCGGGGGTAACGTGTGGCTTACACACTCCGTAGAGCCCGGACAGGTAGTTTATTATAATAATAAAGGTTAATCATTATGAAGATGAACAAGTATTTCCCCGGATTTACGCCAAAGGCAATAACCTTTTCTATTGATGACGGAAGTCCTAAGTGGGACGACGTTTTTCTTCACATAGTACGTCCCGCAGGGATAAAAGGAACGTTTAACCTCTTTCCTCGTTCTGACGAGAGCGCGAGTGTAGAAAGGCTCAGAGAGAGATACGAGGGCTACGAAATAGCAAATCATTGCAAGTGGCACCCTTGCGCGTTTAACGTTGAGAGGGAGTACCGTATCTCAGATGAGCCGTTTAATATTGAGACCTCGGATAAGGACTTTATTTACAAAGCAGGGCGCGAGGGTGTTTATCACCTTTTTCAAGGAAGCAGTTGGCGCACGCTGGCTGATAATGACGCTTATCTTAAGCTTGTTGACGAGGGAAAAGAGTACCTTGAGGATATTTTCGGCGAGGGAAGTGTTAAGGGATTTGTGTGGCCTTACGGCAGACAGAAAAATCCCGAGCTTTTTGAAGCGATAAAGTCCCGCGGTTATAACTCTATGAGAAGAGGGGATATGCATCCTTTTAGTCTTCCCGCAGACAGAATGGAATGGGGCGTTACTGCTTATAGCACTAACCTTGCCGAGAGAATGGCAGAATTCGAGGCTCTCGAGGACGACGGTGAGCTTAAATTCTTCTGCTTCGGACTTCACGCAGTAGACTTTGAGAGAAACGGAAAGTGGGAGGAGCTTGGGGCGTTTGCAAGGGATTACGGCAACCGTCCGAGTGATTTCTGGTATGCTACTGTCAGCGAGATTTTTGAATACGAGGACGCTATGAACTCTCTTCAAATAACAGACGGAAAAATAATAAATCCGTCAGATAAAGAGTTATATATTTCCATAGACGGAAAGCGTTACGTCGTTTCTCCGACGTCAGAGCTTACAATATAATAATAAAAAGCCGATTCAAAACGAATCGGCTTTTTAGTTACAGGGAATTTGCAATATCGTAAATAAGTCTTTCTGTCTTTTTCCAGCCAAGGCAGGGGTCTGTTATGGACTTTCCGTAGGTTTCGCAGTCGGAAATCTTTTGTGCGCCGTCTACGATATAGCTTTGTATCATAAGACCCT
>JAZRLJ010000080.1:0-2986 GCA_045646755.1 Eubacteriales bacterium
AACGACATGGCTACGATCCGACTTTGCCGCTTTAATTTCAATACCGCTGGTGAGAACATCCTCAGGATCAACAAGCGAAAGCTCTGCGTTTCCGCCGCCAAAGAGCTCCTTAAACGTAATACCGAAATTTTTGTTTATAGCCTCAAAAGCGGTTATGAAGCTCGTACGCATTTCATCTTCAAGACGGTTAATTATACCCGTAAGCTCATCATAAGAGCTTGTAAGGTCAACAAACTGCGTATTAAGAGAATCGTATTGTGTTTTTACCTCGGCATATTCTTCGATAGCACCGGGATTATAATTACCCAATGCACGAAGCTTAGCACGACAAGATGTTTGTATAGCCGCAATCTCTTCACGGTTTTCCTCAGTTACAGGAGGATATCCGAGATCTACTGCATCCTCGTACGTTATTTCGTAATCATCCCAAAGCTGTGAACCAAGCTTATCCTGTTTTTCAACTAAGTGATTATAACGGTTCTCGTTCTTAATCATTGCTTCGTAGAAGGTTTGGCGGCTCGCATTTTTCTCCTTGGTCTTCTCCCTTATAGAAGCAATCTCTCGCTCAAACTCATCGCTTCCGCTCTCTACCTCACGACGTTCTTTATTAAGCTCCTCAAGCTCTTTTTCAAGAGCTGCATATTCAGCTTTATTTTCCGCTTTAATATTATCAATATTATCTCTTTTTGATAGAAGCTCATTTATACGAGTATTTTGTGCTTCTTTCTCAGAGTCCAGATCAGCAACACGGGAGTTTATATTATCTACCATAAGCTGAACACTCTCAACGTCCTTACGAGTTTCGGCAATTTTTATATAAACCTCATTTGCCTTTTGCTCCAGCTCATCGCTCTTTTCATCAAGAATACCCGTTGAAGAGGCCTTTTCAGCTCTAAAGTTCTTAAGAGCCGCAATCCTTTCAAGATTAGCATCGTACTCGCCTGAAAGGCGTAGTATTTCCTCTTCCGCAACCGACTGCTGACCTATTAAATTATTATAATCATAGTTGAGCTTCTCTAGTATATTACGATTTGCAGCGTATTTAGCGTTTGCATTATCAAGTGCCGCAAACTGAGAACGTGAAAGAGTTAAAAGCAGCTCTTTCTCTTGCTCGGTATTTTTCAGTATGTCCTGATTCCGTTTAATATCGGCATTGATACCGTCAAGCTCTTCGCGCCTTTCTTTTATTTGGGAAGCGAGCTTCTCTGCACGCTCCCGGAGCGTTGATATTTCTGTTAGGCGAGATAAAATTCCGCTGTCCTTCTTTGCACTACCGCCTGTAAACGCACCGCCGGCATTTATTATCTGTCCGTCAAGCGTAACCAATTTCACCTTATAGTGAAGCTTTTTAGCGGCTTCAGAAGCGTTGTCTATATTATCAAAGACTACCGTACGTAAAAGCAACCATTCTACTATAGAACGATACTTTTTATCAGACTCCACTAGCGTATCCGCCCTGCCAACGTAACCCTGCAGCTTTGAAGCTGCTCTTATTTCTTCAGTTTCGCTCGCAGGTCTTATAGCACTGATTGGATAGAAGGTAGCACGACCTGCATTAGCACGCTTCAATGCACCAATAGCGGCTTTTGCCATCTCCTCATTGTCAACAACGATATTCTGAAGACTTGAGCCAAGTGCAGTTTCAATAGCTGTTATGTACTCTTTGTCAACGTTTATAAGCGAAGAAAGAGGACCGTGTATTTCGCCTGTGCCCCTGATGTTACCAGCATTATATTCACGCATAACAAACTTTATGCTTCCTGCATAGCCCTCAAAATGATCAGTCATCCGCTGAAGCATATCCGCCTTTTGAATAACCGTATCGTGCTCTACAGTCAGGGTATTAAGCATTTCGGTAACTTCGGTACGCTGTGCAGAAAGATTCTCTGCTTTTTCAGTTTCGTCACTTATTATTGCATCCTTTTCGGCTATTTTCACCTTAAATCCGGATGCGTTCTGCTCACACCTGTCAGCCTCAAGCTTAAGCTCTCTTCCCTCTTGCTCGTATCTTTCTATTTCTTTTTCTATGTCTGTTGATTTTGTACTATCGCTAACCTTAGAATTTTTAAGAACATCAATTCTTATTTTCAAATCGGTAGCCGAATTTTCTTCAACAGTCAATTCATCAAGGGCTTCTTCGAGCTCACGCTTTGCTATTGTAATCTGCTCCTTGAGCTTCTGCTGCTCTGATAAATATTCAAGTCTTGTATCAAGCAATTTTTTAAGTGATTCTTCAATTGCAATTTTTTTATCATCGTATTCCTTACGGTTTACGATAAGGTTGGATTTACTGATTTCTATCTCGTCTATTCTGTCACGGGCATGCTTAATAAGCTCTGCTGAGTGTCTGAAATCAGAATCCGCCATCTGAAGTGCACTGTCAAGATCGTGGAGCTTACTGTCAGTTTCTCTTATCTTCATAATAAGACGCTCTGACATAAGTCTGTTAGACTGTGCCTTTTCGTAAAGATTATTGCCCTGTGCTTCAAGATCTGAAATAACTTGGTCGATTATTTCAAGCTCATGCTGAGAAAGCTTCCAGGAATTCTCAGCTTCTTCTATATCCGCAATTATCTTTTTAGTATCAAAAAGCCAAAGCGAAACATCTGCACGCTTTTTCTCCTCATATATTGCAAGCCCCTTACGTGCCTTTTCTGCTTCCTTTTCAAGCGGAACGACACGGTCTTCAAGCACTGAAAGGATATCCTTTACACGATCAAGGTTCTCTTGAGTCGCTTTGAGCTTGCGTTCTGATTCTTCCTTCCTGTGACGGTATTTGGATATACCTGCTGCCTCTTCAAAGATCTGCCGACGTTCGTCACTCTTCTTAGATATAATTTCGGCAATCTTACCCTGACCTATGATAGAATATCCCTCACGGCCTACACCTGTATTCATAAACAGCTCGTAGATATCACGAAGTCTTTTCTTCTCACGGTTTATAAGATATTCGCTTTCGCCTGTACGGAAATAACGGCGGGTAACG
>JAZRLJ010000081.1:0-7146 GCA_045646755.1 Eubacteriales bacterium
CGGTGTCCTCGGTTACGTCCTCTTCAACGTCAGCTTCGGTGTCCTCGGTTACATCCTCTTCAACGTCAGTCTCGGTGTCCTCGGTTACGTCCTCGTCAACGTCAGTATCGGGAATCTCAGGCACTCCGTACATCATCTCAACGTAAGTCATGTCGAGGTACTCATAGTAGACAGCTGCTGAAGAAAGGAATGAACTTTCATAAATGAATCCCTCATCAAAGCCAATCACAAGATCAATGTCGGTGATGCTCTTAAGGAAGAGCTCTGTATTAACCTCTATGGCAGCAATGCGCTTGTCGTATACGTCGAACATTGCCACGGCGTCTTCAAGAGCCTTAGCGAATACGGGATCTTTATCGTCGGTAACGTTCATAACGTAGTAGTAGGAAAGTGCCTTGTCATAAATAGGCTTAAGCTCAGCGTAGGTCGTAAGACCTTCCATCTTCTTTACAGTGTCAATGAAATACTGAGAATTGCGCTTAAGAATTGACTCGAAGTCCTTAGCAAATACTTTAAGCTCTTCTTCGTATATTTCAAGTCTGCGCTTAAAGTCAATAATTTCGGGAAGAGTGAGGTCGATATTAGAATTATCCTCAAAATACTTATTTACGTAAGTGCAGATACCGCGCTTCTCTATATAAGACTCGCTCTTCTGGAATTTTTCAAGCTCTGCTTCTATTTTTGCGATATGATCCCTCTGAAGCTCTTTATAAAGAAATGCGTCTACGAGCTCGTACTGAAGAATAGCCTCGTTTACTCCCGCAACGGAGCGGTCGTAATTGCCCGAGGAAACTATATCACGCGCTATTGAGACGTAGAACTCTACCTCTTCAATATTGGCGCCCCAGAAAGCTTCTGTATCCTCATATCCCTCAAGCTCAAGCAAAAGCTCCATACACTTTATAATCTTGGAGGAATTCTCAACATTCTGCCTTTCAGCTATAATTTGAGGAACGAATACCAGATAGTAGTCGAATATGGTTATATAATCCTCGTCTTCAACGGACATTTCGGAGGGATTGATAAGCTTCTCAAACGCACGGATAACAGAGTCGTTCTGAACACTCTCTCTGTTTTCGGCTTTATCGTATCTCGCCGCCTTGTACGTCGCCGAAACAGCATCCATTCTCTTCTGCATAGACGCAACGGTAGTAGCTCTGTTAAAAAGCTTGAGCCCCTTAACAAAGTCAAGCATATATTCACAAGCAGCTATACGAAGATTAACCTTAGCTATCTTAGCAACACCGTCAGTGTATCTTACGTCTCTGGTGTCGATAAATTCAAGGTTTTCTTCAACATACGAATCAAGCAATGCTATTTCCTTGTTGATTTCATCAACGTTAGACGAGTCAACGTCCTCAACATCCGGAATTCTCGAAACTCTGTTTTTGTATTCTTCAGTCTTAAACTCAATTATACCCTTGTGAAACTCCTCATACTCTTCCTTGCAGAACTTCTCGAATCTTTCAACGCTTGCTTTAAGAGCAACAAGGTCGGGATTCATTCCTTCAACCTCAAGACCGTCGTACTGCTTCTTCATATAATCAAGCTGCGCCATAACCTTGTTATAGCAGAAATACTTGTTATCAAAGGAAGCAACGTCACCGACAAGGAAATCTACGTAGTAGCAGAACATCTGCTCGTCAGTCATACCGGAGAACTTGTCGAGCTCGCGGTATTCGGTACCCTCGTACTTCATAAAGTTGTCAAAGTTCATATCTACCCAAGTATTGGGAGACTGAGAAAGTCTGAATTCTCCAACTCCGGCATTAGAGGGAAGCTCATCGGGACCATTCGTACCGACACGGTAGTAGATATCGAATATTTCCTGATAGTCAATGTAGAGCTTGCCGTATCTGGTAACGGGATCGTAAGTAATCATAAGGTTAAACCACTGTCCCTCGGCTGCAACGTTGTATACGGTGGTAGCTACGGGAATAGCATCCTGCTTAGTGTTGTAAACCTTAAGAGCGCCGGTATCCTTGTCATACTCTATCGTAAAGAGCGCCGGACCGAAATTAACTTTCGTACCGTCTGCATAAAGAGTCTCACCGGTGTCATTCTTCTTATATCTCATTTTGAAGTCAACCTTGCCGTAGTTACCGCCGCTAGGGTTGGTATTCTCCACCATATAGTCAAACGACATAACGAAGCCGTTCTTGATAGCGTTACCGTTAGACTTGTTTCTTACGTAAATCTCGGTGTAAGCAGCTGAGCTGGCACCAGCGAGAGAGTAGTAATTCCAGTAACCCTGAGTAGAATCGGCAGGGTCGTAAAGCTTATACTGACCTTTACAGTAAGCGTTACCGTTATTGTGTTTTATGTAATTAGTCTGATTCTTATCATTATAGTTGTTCGTAATTACATTACTTGTGAGAGAGAACTGCTCAAGAGGAGTGGCATCGCTGAGCGCCTGTCTGCGAGTTTCCTTTTTTTCGGCAATTCTCTTCTCTTCCGCCTTTATACTCTCAACAAGCTCTTCATATCCCTCAGTTTCCGCAGGAACAGAAGACGCCTTAAGAGCTGCCGAAACATTAGAAAGCGCTGCCGCCTCAGCAAGCTCGGGGAAATCGTACACGGACTCTTTGATTACGTTTCCGTTCTCATCCTTTTTTTCGTTTCCTTCCTCGTCCTTAACCGATTCCTTCCTATAGAAATCCTCAGCCTTGAAATCGTCAAAAAGGAAGCTTATCTGGTCAAACTCGAACACAATCATCGAAGCAACGTACGCATCGTAGCGCGCCTTGAGAGACTCAAACCTCTTAACATCAACAGGACAAGCCTCATTGTGACTTTTAATAGTAGAGAAATTCTTACTAAGCGACTTCCTGTACGCGTCATACGCGGCCTTTACCTCTTCCTCAGTACCCTCAGCCTTGGCTTTGTCAGAAAGGATCTTAAGTTCTTGCACTATTGATTCGGTTATCTGAAGAGAGAGGTCGTTGTAATTTAAGCAGAACTGCTCAAACTCCGCAACGAGAGAGGACACGGGATATTTAGCTAAATGCTCGTAAAGAGATTTGAGTTCCTTTGCAGCAGCTGCAGCAGCGGTTGAAGCATCGTATTTTTCGCCTTCCTTCCCGTCGTTAAGTGCTTTATATGCCGCATCGTAGAACGCTTTAGCATAGTTATTCATGCTAGCGGTCTCTATTGAGCGCTTTATCTCGGTTATCGTAGTATATTTTACCTCTTCTCCATTAGGATCGGGAACAGGAGTATTATCCGGAATATTGTAAGTAGCTATGAGAGCATAAACCGACTCAAAATCGGTCCTCTTTCCTTCCCTGAGGTAATTGTTATGGAACTCATTCAATATTATGAGAGCGGTATTGTCCAGCTGGGCTTTGAATTTCGCGTAGCCCTCGGTAGCGGGATCAACCGGATTTGCATTCAGGTAATCGTAAACCTTTGCAATAGCCAAGCGACCGTTGTACGGGTGGTCTGTTGGCACTGCGTCAAGCAACTCCTGAGCCGCAGCAAGATCGCCGGTATATAATGTGTCCTCAGCAGTCGCAACCATAACGACTACGGAGGAAATCATAAGAGCTATAACGGCTATCGCAACGAGAATTTTCTTAAGATTTTTCATTGTATTCTCCTTCAAATTTCTTTGAATATATTTTAAGTAGATACATTATAACATTATTTTCTTTTCTTTTCAACGAATTTTAAAACTTTTGGGAATATTGACAATAAATTTCTCACTTTTGCACAAAAGATTTTTCGCGTTTTTCTGCTCATTTCTCAAAAAAATACCCCCGACACTCGTTTTTTGCCGCAAGCGTCAGGGGGGTGTAAGCAATTTTTTAATTTAAATTATCTTTTTTCGTACTTTTCAAGAAATCTCTCGCCGCAGCCGTAATTCTCATAAACGTAGTCTATATCCTTGTCGCCTCTGCCGGAAAGACATACGAGAATAGAGCCCGAGGGATGAGTCTTGGCATACTTGATTGCGTAAGCAAGCGCGTGGGAGCTTTCAATTGCGGGGATAATTCCCTCGTATCTCGAGAGTAGGAAGAATGCCTCCATTGCTTCCTCGTCGGTTGCAGTCTCGTAGTGTACTCTTCCCTTGTCGCGAAGGTATGCGTGCTCAGGGCCAACTCCGGGATAGTCAAGTCCGCTAGCGATAGAGTAAACAGGAAGAGGTTCGCCGTTTTCATCCTGAAGAACGTAACTCTTAAAGCCGTGAAGCTGTCCCTTCGTACCGTACTGCATGGTAGCTGCGTGGTCACCCACCGCACTACCTCTTCCAAGAGGCTCTACGCCGTATATCTCAACGGGATCTGCGAGAAAGGGAGTAAACATACCGAGAGAGTTAGAACCGCCGCCGACACAAGCGCAAACGGCATCGGGCATATTGCCGGTCATGTCAAAGAACTGCTCTCTTGCCTCGTGACCTACTACTGCCTGAAAATCTCTTACCATCATGGGAAAGGGATGAGGACCGAGAGCCGATCCGATGCAATAAATTGCATTGTCGTATTCGTTCATATAAGCCTCAAAAGCCGCGTCAACCGCTTCCTTAAGGGTCTTAAGACCCTTAGTTACAGGAACTACGTTTGCTCCGAGCATCTTCATTCTTATTACGTTGGGATGCTGCTTTTCAATATCAACCTCACCCATGTAAATGTCACATTCCATGCCGAAATATGCAGCTGCAGTAGCGAGAGCAACGCCGTGCTGACCTGCCCCGGTCTCGGCTATGAGCTTCTTCTTGCCCATATATTTTGCAAGAAGTCCCTCTCCCATACAGTGATTGAGCTTATGCGCTCCGGTGTGGTTAAGGTCCTCACGCTTGAGATATATCTGACAGTTTCCGAAAAGCTTAGAAAGTCTCTCGCAGTGATAAACGGGAGTAGGTCTGCCCTGGAATTCCTTTCTTATTCTGCGAAGCTCGTTTATAAACTGAGCCGAGTGGCAGATTGCCTCATAAGCATCGTTTGCCTCCTTGAATGCGGGCTCAAGCTCCGGAGGGAGAAAAGCTCCTCCGAATTCTCCAAAATATCCGTCCTTAGTGGGAAATTCTTTAAGATAATTTTCAAAATCTCTATACTTATTCATTTTTTCACTCCTAATTTTTTCATTAAATTTGTTTTTCATTGAATTTCAGAGCAAGATTGCCATCGTTTCATTTTTCCTCCTCCGAAGACCTGCAAGAAAACAGAAAGCCCCGAGCGTTTTTTTACGCTCGGGGCGATAAAATCGCGGTGCCACCCGAATTCAAGACAAAGTCCTCTTATGTACATAATACATTGTGCACTGTAACGGTTGCCCTCCGTCGAAGCCTACTCGTCGCCTTTCGGTCCGCCCTCGAAAGTCCATTCACCCACCGCCCCCTGCCGCAATCACACCGTCTGCGGCTCTCTGCAAGGCAAGCCCTGCGGGATACTTCTCTTTCTCATCGGTTTGTGTTTATTATAATCGCTTTGCCGTCATTTGTCAAGCAAAAATTTAAAATTTATCTGTGCCAATATTTTCTGTCCAGTGAGCGATACATAATCGCCTCGGCTATATGGTCTGCGTTTATCCTCTCCATACCGTCAAGGTCTGCTATAGTCCTTGCCACTCTCAGCACTCTGTCGTGACCTCTTGCAGAAAGCCCTAGGCTCTCAAAAGCGTCGCGCATGAGAGAAGAAGCCTCCTCGTCAAGCACGCAGTGGCGCTGAATCATAGCAGGAGTCATTCTCGCGTTAAGTGTATCCTCCGAGTCGCCGACACGCTTAAGTCTCTCAGAGGTAAATCTTCTCGCAGCATTGACTCTCTTTCTTATCTCTGCCGAGCTTTCTCCTCTCTCTGTTTTTCCCGAAATTTCATCATAGGAAACCGAGGGAAGCTCTATTTCAATATCTATTCTGTCAAGAAGCGGACCGCTGACTCTGTCAAGATACTTCTTTATCGAAGCGGGATTGCAGGTGCACTGTCTTGAGCTGTCGCCAAAGTAACCGCATTTGCACGGATTCATTGCACACACGAGCATAAACGAAGACGGAAACGTCAGCTTTGCTGCAGCTCTGGTTACTGTAACCGCCCCGTCCTCAAGCGGCTGACGGAGTGATTCGGTAGCGATTTTCGGAAATTCGGGGAGCTCGTCAAGGAAAAGGACTCCGTTATGAGCAAGAGAAATCTCACCCGGGCGAGGTGTCTGACCTCCCCCCACAAGACCTATATGACTCGTCGTGTGGTGAGGAGAGCGAAAAGGACGAGTCGTGACGAGATTAGTCTTGAGCATGCCCGTAACCGAATGAATTTTAGTCGTTTCTATAGCCTCGTTAAAGGTCATATCGGGAAGAATAGTAGGTATTCTCTTCGCAAGCATCGATTTGCCCGCTCCGGGAGGGCCTATCATAAGCACGTTATGACCGCCTGCTGCGGCGATTTCGAGCGCTCTTTTTGCCTTGAGCTGTCCTCTGACCTCAGCAAAATCGAGAGTTGACGGAACGGAGGAAAAATCAAAGCTTCCCGCCTTTGAGGGCACGGGAGAAATCCTCGCTCTGCCCGAAAGATGCTCCACAAGCTCCCTCGCGCTTCGCACTCCGTAGACTGTTATTCCGTCAACCACAGCAGCCTCCTCCGCATTAGCAAGCGGAACGAAGAGCTCACGTCTGCCTGAGTCTCTTGCCGATATAGACATGGGAAGTATGCCACCTATGGGGCGCAGCTCTCCCGAAAGAGAAAGCTCACCGACAAAGCATTTATCCGAAAGGTCGCACCCATGCGGAATTTTTCCGTCACTCTGCAGTATGGAAACGAGTATTGCAAGGTCGTAACCCGAGCCCTCCTTCTTAACGTCTGCAGGAGCTAAGTTTACCATTATATCAAGAGCGGGAAATTTTATTCCACTGTTTTCACAGGCGGACTGAACTCTGTTCTTAGCCTCCTTAACCGAGGCATCGGGAAGTCCGACAAGGTCAAACCTCGGAACTCTGTCCCAGCCGCTGCACTCGACTACAACCTCGTAGCCGTCTATTCCTATGACACCTGAGCTATACACCTTAGAGAGCATATCTTTTCTCCAAACTTTGTTTGATTGATTCAATTATAAAACATTTTTTCCTTGAGCGCAAGTCTTTTATTGACTTTCGTGGTTTTTGGGGTTATAATTGAGATAAAGAACACATACCGAGGTAGGTTTATGAAGCTTTTAAA
>JAZRLJ010000082.1:0-3327 GCA_045646755.1 Eubacteriales bacterium
ATGAAAAACGAAGAGTTTTTATCACTTATAAACAACTAAAAAAGGGGGAAAGCTTTTGCTTTCTCCCTTTTCTGTTTGAAAAATTATATAAAACTATCAAGGTTGCTTTTTATAACTAGTTGAGGTGTAATATATATATTCTTCGGCGGTTGCTTTTGCTCTGCTATATATTCATAGAGTATCTTAACAGCAGTAGTGCCTTGACATTCAAGATTTTGAAAAAGAGAACACTGTACAACTCCGTTTTTCAAGCATTGTTCAACGTCACCGTCCACGTCAGTACATACCACCTTAATGTTATGTATTCCTCGGCTAAGCTCTTTACCTATAGAAGAGAAGGTTGATGTAGCAATATAAAGTCCGTTTAGCTTTTCTTTTTCATCCGTTATGTTACGAAATAGCTTAAGAGAAATCGCCTCGTCGTCGTAAGTTTCATAAACGCCAACAGAATTCATACCGTAACGCGAAAGAGCTTCAGTAAAGCCCTTAATCTTCTGCATATGTTCAACGTGATCCTTATTACCAACAAAAATAGCTACATTTGCGTTTTTCTTTGTAGAAATACTGAGCATTTCGGCTGCCATTTCTCCAGAGCGGTATGCATCAACCTGTATTGAGCAAAGATAACGGTTTCCGGTGGAATTGGAATCTCCTATGATAACGATAGGTATCTTTTTTTCTTCAAGGTCACAAAATATCTTCTCAAGTCCGGTAGGGAAGAAATCGCAAAGAATTATACCGTTTACCTTATCATTTATACAGCAAGTTAAAGCTTCGACGGTATCAACACCGGAATATACGTTATTTATTTTATAGTATTTATATTGAACGTTATAATCTACAAGTCGCTCAAATTCTCTTTCAAGTCCGTTTTGCAGAAAAGAAAAATAATCTTTTACTTGCGCAGGAATAACCACTCCGATTACAATTGTATTTCTTGCCATGCTTTGCGCTACTTTATTGACGCGATATCCCATTTCGTTAGCGGTTTTGAGTATTTTTTTCTTCATTTCATCACTTATACCGCTTTTGTTGTTTAGCGCTTTATTTATAATGCCGTACGAAACACCAAGATGCTCCGCAATATTCTTTATTGTTACTCTTTTTTCACCCATTTTTAGCTCCAAGTGAATGTTTTTCTATATTATATCACAAAAAAATCAATTTGTCAAAGGTTATAATGTAAAACGTTTCACTTTTTTTGGTAAATATATTGACAAAGAGATTAAAATATAGTATTATTTAATAAAACGTTGCACGTAAAGGCATTCGTATGACTGAAATTATAAATACTATCAAAGGTTGGTTTGAAAATGTAACTTTAACCAACGTTCTAATTCAGGGAGTGGGTTGGCTAGCTCTGATTTGCTCTGCAATATCTTTCCAACAGAAGAAAAGAGTAGGTATACTGCTCTGGCAATCAACAGCAACGCTGATTTCCTCACTTTATCTGTTTTTACTAGGAGCATACGAGGGGGCGTGTCTTGACCTTTTGTCCTTTGCTGGAAAAATGGTATTTTCTAAAGGAAGCGCAGTTATAGGAATTTCGCTTTCAGTCTGGAGAATTATATTCCTCGCGGCAATGCTTATCGCCGGAATTTTAACTTGGTCAGACATCTTTTCGTTACTTGCCATTTTTGGAAGCTGTCTATCCTTGTTTGCTTTAAGTATGAAAAGCCCCACAAAGATACGCTTTATATCCTTACTTGTAGGTCCATGCTGGATAGTATATAACTGGGTATATCACGCATATCCTTCTATTCTTATGGAGTGCATCGCGCTAACATCGATAATAATTGCAATAATTAAATATGATATAAAAAAGAAAGACTCAACTATTGAGTCCACGCAAGAAACGAAATTTTAAAAGGAGCAAGAGATGAAAACGGTTACACTTGAAGAAACACGCGCGCGAATTCAAAACATTGAGAGCGCCGAGAGAGATAACAGAAAATATTTCAGAAGACATCGCATTCACAATTATTTACCAGGTCAGGTAACCTACAATCTTGGTGATTATCCCGCAAGATTTTCGGTTGCGCCGACAGAATATGATTATAATATGATCAAAGAGCTTGCAGAAAACGGCGTAGAGCTCCTGCAGGTTCATGAAGAGTGGAATGATGCAATAAGATGTCTTGGCGCTGATAAGTTTTCAAGCTTTGATCCTGAGGGAATGAAAAAATTTATAGACCTTTGTCATTCTTTTGGGATAAAAATACTACCTTATATTTCAACCGGTTACTTTGAGGAAACCGATCCGGATTTTAGAGAAGACTTTACTCGTGCGGAATTTGCACTTCGTCACGACTACTTTAATTACAGAAAATGCTACGCAGGTAGTCCTACATGGCGTCAGTATCTCTTAAATAATGTATTTAAAATGCTCGACGAATACGAATTTGACGGCGTATATAACGACTGGGGTTATGACGGACTTGTATATGCTAAGAAAAAGATGATTGCAGAAGGAACGTATCCTAATGAATTTTCAGTAATAGATATGCCATATGATCCAATTCTTGAGGATTTGCTGTGTAATATTTACTCTGAAGTCAAGCGTCGCGGCGGTATAGTTAAAATCCACGCAGATTTAAACAACACAACTCCGACAAAGGATAAAGTTTACGACTATCTCTGGATAGGCGAGCATACAGGTACGTCTAATTTTGGTATCGGTAAGAGCTATGATCCTTACGTTATCCCTTGTCGCGATGCAAAAGATCCTTTAAAAACAGATACGGATTATTATGCAAAGCTTATTCCTTTTATGCAGTTTCCGTTACTTAAACGTGGACGACCTATAACCGGAATTGGCGTTGATGAGCCTGTTTTCTTTGAAAAAGAAGAGGGGGACTACAAGCGCTGGTGTAAAATCAAAGACTACTATAGAGAAAACCCCGAAGGTCCTCATTGCTACAGTCTATGGTCTTCAATTCCTGACAATCCGACAGACTATGATAACTATCGCAAATATCTTGCCCTCTATAAGCCTATGGTTACCGAGAATAGCATAGTCTATATCGAGCTAAGAGATACTGCGGAAATTCTTTCAGCGCTGCCGGATAATGTATATGCTTCTATGTTTGTAAACGAGAACAAATATTTAGTAATTTCGAATCTCACCGAAAGTGATTATACAGTAGACCTACGCGATATTTGGAAAAACAGAGAAACTAACGAGTTCGGAAAGCAATTTAAAATTAAGCCTAAAGAAATTATCTTTCTTATTAAATAATAAAAACCGTCGTGTTTTCACGACGGTTTTTTACTATCAATTATTGATTAACCAAGCTTGGTGTAGTTAACCTTAACACCGGGGCCCAT
>JAZRLJ010000083.1:0-7208 GCA_045646755.1 Eubacteriales bacterium
CCGCTTGGCCTCCGACTTAACTGCGCTACATCCCGATATTTAATTTTTAAATTCGTGCTGAGTTTACTTGTATCTCTCCGTAACCGCGCGCCCATTCGGGCTGAACAACGCCGTCGCAGACGAGAAAATTCAATTGCGCACTTCGTGTTAACAAAACCGCTTGTTATTATATCAAAAAGAAACGTATATGTCAAGCGGTTGAAGGCAAAAAAGTTATTAAAGATATATAAAATAATTATTGACAAAGAATATGCACGGTGATAAAATATCATTTGAAACAAATATTTTAAAGTTAGCAAAAATGAACGCTAAAACAACAAATACTTTTCGCGCATCGATAGCGTTGCTCGTTTCTATGGTTACGGCATATACGTTTATATACCTGACTAAAAATTGCTTTTCTTCGGCAATGGTTTTCATAGTTGAAGAGGGAATATTGACAAAGTTTGAAACAGGAACGATAAACGCAGTTTTCTACGCGGTTTATGCCGTGTGTCAGATGGCTGTATCTCCTATCGTTGACAGGTACAAGCCCGAAAGGTTTATAACCATAGGTCTTCTCGGCGCTGCTTCGGCAAATCTTGTGATATATCTCAACCAGAACTATGTTCTGATACTTTGCGTATGGGTATTTAACGCGATAGTTCAGTGCGCGGTATGGCCTGCTGTGTTTAAGATTGCTACTACGGTGATTTGCGACCGTCTTGTAGATCAGTCAATCTTTTATATCAACGCTGCGGGAACTCTCGGAACGATACTCAGCTTTGTCGTTGCCGCTATCGTAAGCTCTCATTGGCAGCTTAATTTCCTTATATCCGCTATAGGTCTTGTCTTTTTCGCGGTTGTATGGGAGGTTTCTTGTGTATTTCTGCGTCCTCTTCTCGACGCGGCGCCAAAACCCGAAAAGAAAGAAAAGACAGAAACGAAGTCTGAGAAAAAGAAGAGTCTTTCCTTCGTTACGCTTCTGTTCTCGACAGGACTTCTTCTGCTCTTCATTATAGCGATTCTACGCATAGCGTTTGATACCGGTTTTAAGGCGCTTACGCCTTCCATAATAAACGAAACCTACGACGAGGTATCCGCAAGACTTTCCACACTCGTAAACATCGTAGTTATTGCGGCCGGATTTTTTGGTATGCTTTTTGCAGGCGTACTCCATTCGAGATTCGTTAGGAACGAGGCTGTAGCGATTCTTGTACTCTCCATAGCCTCAATGCCGTTTGTGTGCCTTCTTCTGCTTGTAGGAAAGGTTCATTATCTTGTAATAGTAGGACTTCTTGCCATTATGTCGTTCCTCTCCAGCACCATTGGTATGTTTGCTATGTCGTATATTGCGGGAAGATTCAACAGGTTCAATATGGGAGCTACGGTGGTAGGATTGCTTAACGGTGGCGCGGCTTTCGGTATGGTTGCTGCAAACCTTATCTTCACTGCAATTGCGGATAATTTCGGTTGGACGGTTACTATAATATCTTGGATATGTGTTATGGCAGCGGTTGCGCTGTTGTCAATAGTGTTCCTCTTTATATGGACAAGGTTTTTAAAGAAAATCAGAAAGGGAGAAATATATGCTGAAAATAACTAATTTAACAAAAAAATACGGTGAAAAGGTTGCTGTCGAGAACCTTTCTCTTGAACTGTTCAAGGGTGAAATATGCGGCTTTATCGGTCACAACGGCGCAGGAAAAACTACCACGCTCAAGGCTGCAATAGGTCTTCTTGATTTCGACGAGGGAACTATTGAAATTGACGGCATTTCGATTAAAGAAAATCCTCTTGAGTGCAAGAAAATTACCGCGTATATTCCCGATAATCCCGAGCTTTACGATTACCTTTCGGGCATTAAATACTTGAACTTTGTATGCGACGTATATAAAATAGGGGACGAGAGAAACGCTCTTATCAAGGAATACTCGGATAGGCTTGGGCTCACAGATAGCCTTGCCTCTCCTATAGGTAGCTATTCTCACGGTATGAAGCAGAAGCTTGCGATAATATCGGCTTGGATACATTCGCCGAAATTTATAATGATGGACGAGCCTTTTGTGGGACTTGATCCCAAGGCGTCCTTTACTCTCAAGGAAATGATGCGTGAGCACTGTAACAAGGGTGGCACGATATTCTTTTCCACTCACGTACTTGACGTAGCAGAGAAGCTCTGCGACAGAATTGCTATCATAAAGTCAGGAAAGCTTATTACCGTAGGCGACACCGAAACTGTTACGGGCTCTCTTTCTCTTGAAGAGGTATTTCTTGACATGGAGGACGAGCAGTGATAGGTGTACTTGTAAAAAACCGTCTCAGAGCGGTATTCGGCTCTGCTGTCGGAAGAGCGCGTAAGGGAAAAGAAATAAAGAAAGCTTCCACGCTGAAAATCGTGCTTTTTTCTATCCTTTACCTTTATCTTGCGGTTGTTCTTTTGGGTATAGCCGTAGGAGCTGCATACCTTATGGCGAGCTTTCTTCTTCCGGGGGCAGCATGGCTTTATTACCTCATTTTTATGGGGCTTTCGGTGACGCTGATATTCGTTCTCGGAATATTTGAGACGAAGACCGAGCTTTTTGAGTGTAAGGATAACGACCTTCTACTCTCAATGCCCATCAAGCCGCGTGATATAGTTGCGGCAAGAGTGCTTATAGTTCTTGTTTATAACTACATTATAAACTCTATTGTCTTTATACCCGCTATAGTCTTTTTCTGTATATTTGGCAATGGATTTCTCGGTATCATAGGAGGAATACTGATATTCCTTCTTCTTCCTATCTTCGCAACGGCTCTTGCGTCCTTTGTGGGCTATCTGGTAGCCGAAATATCGAGAAAGATCAAGTTTAAAAATCTCATAACTGTTATTCTAACTTTTGCCTTCGTAGGTGTTTATTTCTGGTTTGTTGCGCTTTTTGATAATAATATAGAGTCCTTTTTAGAGAGTCTTATGGGAACGAGCCAGACTCTTGCACAGAAGTATAAATTTCTTCTGTTTTTAGGCGAAGCGGCTCTTATGAAGCCTCTGTCGATTCTTACCGTAGCGGTACTCTCAATAGGCGCAGGCGCTTTGGCTTACTTTATTATTTCCTCGGCGTATATAAGGATAGTGACGGACAGAACCGGAGCTAAAAAGGCTGTATATAAAGAGAAAAACTTAAGAAAGAGTAGTGTGCTTCTTGCTTTGACTAAGAAGGATATTCGTCATTTTTTTGCTTCTCCTATATATATTCTTAACGGAGCATTCGGCCTCATTATGTGCGTTGCGGCAGGAGTATTTGCTCTATTAAAGCGAGATATGATAGCTACCCTTAGCGAGATGCTTACGCTGTCTCCCGTGGCGCTTTCCTCTCTTGGAATATCTCTGATTAACCTAATAAGCGCCACCGTTATAATATCAGCTTGCTCACTCTCAATAGAGGGCAAGAATTTCTGGATAACGAAAACAATCCCGATAAATCCGAGAGAGGCGCTTTTGTCAAAGGCGCTTATGCAGTTCGTTATATGCGCGCCCCCGATTTTCCTCTCCTCACTTTTTATACTGATAGCGGTTATGCCAAATCCGCTTTTGTGGATAGTGTATATACTTGCGGCGCAAATAGCTAACGTTCTTTTCTCATTTATGGGAGT
This sequence comes from Eubacteriales bacterium, assembly GCA_045646755.1. GTDB lineage: Bacteria > Bacillota > Clostridia > Oscillospirales > CAG-272 > UBA1740. The sequence continues at coordinate 3,613 of JAZRLJ010000083.1, forward strand.
GCTAATGAACGTAGCGTTTCCTAAGTTTACCTATGAGAATGAGGCTCAGGCGGTAAAGCAGTCGCTCTCAACGCTGCTTTCAATGATTACAGGTATGCTTCTTTCACTTGCGCTTACGGTCGGAATATTCATCCTCTCCTTTATAGGAGAATGGCTTGCAGTGTTGCTCCTAGTGGGAGCGCCTATTATCATCGTAGCGATTGAAGGGCTGCTTCTTTTAGGACCTGCAGCTAAGAGATATCAGAAGCTGACTGTATAATTTTCGGAGTTTTCACCGCCATTTACAGTAGGTAACCCATAGATTATTTTTCGAATATTATGTAGAAAAGACATAATTTCGGAGATAAGTATGAGTAAATTCATTGTAAACGGCGGCAAAATTCTTTCGGGCAGTATAGACGTCTCTGGCTCGAAGAATGCGGCGCTGCCGCTGATTTTTGCAACGCTTGTGACAGAGGGCGTTTCGGTAATCAGAAACGTGCCAGATATAAGTGACGTAGACGTTGCTTTAGCGCTTATTTCGTCAGAGGGGGCAATAGTAGAAAAACGCAAAAAAGACCTCATAATACAAACTGCTGGTTTACATTATGAGCGTCCTGACGATGATTTGGTATCAAAAATAAGAGCGTCGTCATATCTTATGGGCGCAAATCTTGCGCGGTTTGGTATATGCCATTTGCAGTCGTTTGGAGGCTGTAATTTCGACACCAGACCTATAGATATGCACATTTCGGCAATGTGCTCCATGGGGGCATCTATGAGAGGCGATACCCTTGTGGCAAAGTCTCTTGTAGGCGCTGACGTGAACTTTGATAAGGTTTCCGTCGGAGCAACCGTAAACGCGCTTCTTCTCGCTTCAAGAGCTAAGGGGAAAAGTAGGATTTTCGGTTACGCAAAGGAACCGCACGTCATCTCACTTGTCAATTTTCTTCGCTCTGCGGGAGCTGACGTAACGCTTTATGACGACAGAATTGAGGTTGTCGGAACAGCGCTTTCAGGAGCAGAGGGAGTCGTAATTCCAGATATGATCGAGGCGGGCACGTTTCTCGCGCTCTCTCTTCTTACCAATTCTTGCATCAAAGTAAAGGGAGTTATCCCCGGTCATCTATCTTCGTTTTCACGCTCACTCTCAGAGGCAGGCGCGCTTATCTCTGAGGAGGGGGATACAATGACGGCCGGAGGAGAGATTTTCGATTTTCTCACCATAGTAACAGAGCCTTATCCCGGATTTCCTACGGACCTTCAACCCCTGACCGCGCCGCTTATGGCTCATTTTTGCGGAGGAAGGATAACCGAGAAGGTCTGGAATGCCAGATTTGGATACCTTTCAGAGCTCAGAAAATTTGGAGTTGTGTACGAGAGGTGTGACGGTGGCGCGCTGATAAGACCTTCTAAACTAAGATGCGCTGAGGCGCGTGTGCCTGATCTTCGTGGAGGGGCGGCGCTTCTTACGTGCGCTCTCGCCACAGATGGAGAGAGCGTTATACATTCAGCAGAGACAATAAAACGCGGATACTCGGATATTTTATATAAGCTTCGGCAGTTAGGAGCCGAGGTTAACGAATGTGATTAAACTTCAAAAGGGAATGATAAAATGAAAAGAATTATGACAGTGCAGGATATTTCCTGTGTCGGAAAATGCTCGCTTACCGTAGCTCTTCCCGTAATCAGCGCGGCGGGGGTTGAAGCAAGCGTTCTGCCTACGGCAGTTCTCTCAACGCATACAGGCTTTCCTAAGTTTACCTTTAAGGACCTGACCGATGAGATTACACCTATAAAGAACACTTTAGAGGAGCTTAAAATTGACTTTGACGCTATCTATACGGGTTATCTCGGCTCGTTTTTACAAATAAAGCTTGTTGAAGATTTCATTGATAGCTTTAAGAAGAATGACACCTTCGTGCTTATTGATCCCGTAATGGCTGATAACGGAAAGCTTTATTCCGGATTTACACCAGAGTTTGCTTTGAGAATGGCAAAGCTATGCGCTAAGGCAGACCTCGTTCTTCCCAATATCACAGAGGCATCGTTTATGCTCGGAATAGAGTATAAATCCGAATATGACGAGGAATACGTTAAGGATATACTCAAGAGGCTTACAGGACTCGGATGTCCCCGTGCCGCCCTTACGGGTATAAGCTTTGAGAGTAGCAAAATAGGCGTATATTCCTACGACTCTGTGACCGACACCTATTTCTACTATGCAAACGAGAAGCTCCCGGTATCATATCACGGCACGGGAGATACCTACGCATCTGCAGCTCTCGGCGCGATAATGAGAGGCATATCCGTAGAGGATTCTCTTGCAATAGCAGTTGATTTTACCCTTGAATGTATGAAGAAGACTGAGGCAGATCCCAACCGTCGCTTTTACGGGGTAAATTTTGAATCTGCGCTTGGCTACTATATCCGACTTGTCGAAGAAAAAGCGAAATAAACGCTTATCTTCCGTATCTTCTTTTCTTCTTAGATAAAACTGCGAAAATCGAAGTAAATACAAGATAGGAAATAAGATTTACAGGGCTTATAAACGACACTTTTCCGCCCCCTACGATAAGTCCTGCTCCAAAAACTGACGCCGCGAGGATAATGGCGCATATCATAGTGGTAAGAGCTCCGCCGTCTCCCTTGAATTTTGCGGTGAGAAATCCCGACAGAGCTCCCGTCAGCGTAAGCGCCGCAAAAGCAGAAATGCCTATAAAGGCAAGCGGATTTTTCAGATTTGAAAGAATTAGTGAAGCTACAAATGAAAGAGCGAGGAAGGAGCATATATTACATACTGCTCCAAAGGCGAAAACCTTTACAAAAGGTCTGTTTTTTCTATCGTGACGGCTGTATTTCATAAAAAACCTCCGAATAAGTTTATTACAACCTATTCGGAGCTTTTTGTTTTTATTACAGATTACTTGTTTTCGGGAGCATCCTCAACTGCGGGAGCTGCTTCCTTTTCTGCATTTGCCTCAATTATAGATGCTGCAATATCAGAAGCCTTAACGTCTACGCTTCTTATAGCGCCCTTGAGGAAACGGATCTTGGTCTTATCCTTGGTGGTCTCAAGAACAAAGGTCTCAGCCTTTATTGAAACGACCTTACCGATAATACCGCCTATAGTAGTTACCTCATCGCCTACCTGAAGAGCATCGCGCATATCCTGGTCTGCCTTATCGCGCTTCTTCTGTCCGCGTGACATAAAGATGAAGAATACTACGAGAAGACCTATCATTGCGAAGGTTACCCAACCTGTGCCGCCCTCAGATGCAAGAAGAAATCCAAAATTAAACATTGACTTGTACCTTTCGTTTTTAATTATCTTCACAATTATACACCAAAGATATGGAAAAATCAAGAACGTTTGTCTATTTTTTAGTGAATTTTTCAAAATATGACTAAAAAGCTCTCTTATCTAAGGCGTGCGACTCTTGATTTTTTCCGTGCTTAATGGTATACTTATAAAAAGACTTATCGAAACGGAAAGGAGAGCTTTAATGAAAAAGAGAAAAGTTTTTACAAAGATACTAACCGTAATACTGCTTTTTGCCGTTATTTCGGCTCTTCTTGTAACGGTGTCGTTTGCCGCAGCAGACACCGATTATTCT
>JAZRLJ010000084.1:0-8344 GCA_045646755.1 Eubacteriales bacterium
AAGGCCGAGAGATTCAAGTCCCGCGAACCCGTATTTCATAATATTTCAGCCTCTGCCGACGTAGACCGGGAGAGGCTTTCGGTGCTTTTATCTTTATTGCGTGACGAGTGTGACGCGGTTGTATGTACGCTCTACGCCGCGCTTTCATATACCATGCCGAGAGCTATGCTTGAGGCAGGCTCTCTCACTCTTAAGGAGGGGGACGAAATATCCTTCTCGGAGCTTGAGGAGAAGCTATCCTCTCTCGGCTTTGCGAGGGTTGATGCGGTTGAGTCGGCAGGTCAGTTCGCAGTTCGTGGCGGAATTATCGACGTTATGCTCACTCAGGGCAGCGCGCCTATAAGAGTCGAGTTTTTCGGCGACGAGGTGGACAGAATTTGTGAATTTGATATAGAGACTCAGCGCACCGTACAGGGCGGCGCAGCGTTTTCTCTTTTTCCAGCGGTAGAGCTCAGCATCGATTCTAACGCAAAGGGCAGAGTAATAAAGGAAATAGATAAGCTTATTTCTGCGGCAGGCGACGACCTTGCGGTAGAAAAGCTGTCAAGAGAAAAAAGCTATCTTGAGGCAGGGCTTACGCTTGCTTCAAGAGATAAATATTTCTCTCTTATATACAGGGAGGAAGAGAATCTTATATCCTATTTTTCCTCGCTCGGTAAGAGGTGCGCGGTATTCTCTCTCGGAACTAACGAGATAAGAGAAGAGGCAGAGAAAAAGACAGCGCTCGTTAAGGAGGCCGTAAGCTCGCTTGCCGATGCAGGATTACTTAATAAAAATCACGCAAAAACTTACGCCGAGCCTTCTTCCTTTGAGTCGCTTATATCGGACTTTGTCAGAGTTGATATAAACGCGTTTGCGGGAGGATTTGGAAACACTAAGCTCGGAGGACTCTTTGGATTCCGTTGCCGCAGGACTATGGAATACGGCGGCTCACCCTCTCTTCTTTTTGACGATATAAGAGCGCTCTCAAAGGGACTTTACAGAATTCTCGTGCTTTGCGATAATAAGCAGGGAGCAGATTCGCTTATTGCATCGCTTGGCAGAGAGGATATATACGCCGAGGCGGTTTACGATAGAAGTAATTTTGACATAGGCGCTGCCGAGGGGGGCAGAATATTCATAAGCGTGGGAGACTTCGAGGGCTTTGACCTTATCAGCCCGAAGATAGCGGTGCTCTCTACCCGTACTCCCGAGGGACACATTATAATGAAAAAGCGCCGCGAGAGACGTCTTGAAAGAAAGCTCGGCAAGGCTACAAAGAAGCTTATGAGCCACGCAGACCTCTCGGTAGGTGATTACGTAGTACACGCAAATTACGGTATCGGTATTTTCGAGGGTATCGAGGCAGTAAAGATAGACGGAGTAACAAGAGATTACATCACGATAAGATACGCGGGAACTGACAAGCTTTTCGTTCCCTGTGAGAGACTTGAGCTTATCGGAAAATATATAGGCAAGAAGGACGACTCGGGTGAGGTCAAGCTCTCCAAGATGGGAGGCGGCGACTGGACGAGAGCCAAGACAAAGGCTAAAACGGCAGCGAAGAATATCGCTAAGGACCTCATAGCTCTTTATGCCGAAAGACAGAGAACGCCCGGCTTTGCATTCCCTCCCGACTCAGACTTTGAGGACGAGTTTGCAGCATCGTTTGAATACGAGGAAACTGAGTCTCAGCTTCTCGCTATAGAGGAAATAAAAAGGGATATGATGCGTCCGGTGCCTATGAACAGACTTCTTTGCGGTGACGTAGGCTTCGGTAAGACCGAGGTTGCCATAAGAGCCGCGTTCAAGGCTATAATGGGTGGAAAGCAGGTTGCCTTCCTCGTGCCCACAACCATACTTGCGCTTCAGCATTTTCAGACGGCTCTCTCTCGTATGAGAGGATATCCTGTTACTGTCGAAATGATTTCAAGATTTCGCAAGCCCAAGGAACAGGAGGCTATTTTAAGACGCGCGAAGAGGGGAGAAATAGACCTTCTCATTGGTACGCATAAGCTCCTTTCGTCAAAGGTTGAATTCCGCGACCTCGGACTTCTCATAATAGACGAGGAGCAGAGATTTGGCGTTTCTCAGAAGGAAAAGCTAAAGGCTATGGCAAAGAACGTGGACGTTCTTACCCTTACCGCAACTCCTATTCCGAGAACACTCAATATGGCTATGAACGGAATAGCGGATATGTCTATTCTTGACGAAGCTCCGGGCGAGCGCCGTCCGGTACAGACCTACGTTATGGAATACGACGAGGGCGTAATTTACGATGCAATCCGTAAGGAGCTTCTCAGAGGCGGTCAGGTGCTCTATCTCTACAATAGGGTAAGCGACATAATCTACGTAGCGGATAAGATATCAAAGGCTATACCCGAGGCGAGAATTGCCGTCGCTCACGGCTCTATGGAAAAGGATGAGCTTGAGGATATATGGCAGTCGCTTGTGCGCGGTGAGATAGACGTCCTCGTGTGTACTACAATCATAGAAACGGGTGTCGACCTTCCAAATGCAAACACTCTCATTATTGAGAATGCGGACAGAATGGGACTCTCCCAGCTTCATCAGATAAGAGGAAGAGTCGGCAGAAGTGAAAGACTTGCTTACGCATACTTCACCTTCCGTCCCGGCAAGGCTCTGTCTGAGGTTGCGACCAAGAGACTTAACGCTATAAGAGAATTTGCCACCTTTGGAGCAGGATTTAAGATTGCGCTGCGCGACCTTGAGATAAGAGGCGCAGGAAATCTGCTTGGAGCTGAGCAGCACGGATATATCGAGAGCGTAGGATACGACCTGTACGTAAGACTTCTTTCCGAGGCGGTTCTTGAGGAAAAGGGCGAAGGTCCCGAAAAGGAGACCGACTCTACTGTCGATATAAAGGTCTCGGCGCACATTCCCGAGAAGTACGTCAGGGTCAGCGCGCAGAGAATGGAAATGTATAAGAAAATATCCCTTATCACCGATAAAGAGGATAGCGAGGACATTATAGACGAGTTTATAGACAGATTTGGAGAGCCTCCCAAAGAGGTAATCTCCCTTATCAGAATCTCGCTTATAAGAGCTCTTGCGGCAAGGTACGGTATTTCTAAGGTTGAGGGGCGCGACAGCACTCTTATCTTTGTTATGGAAAAACCTAATCTTGAGGTGTGGTCAGAGGTGTTTAGTTCGTTTAAGAACATAAGCCTCAGACCTATGGGACAGAATATGGCAGTATTCTATAAGAGGGGCAAGGAGGACGAGTGCGAGAGCGCTCTTGCTGTTCTCTACGCCTACGGAAAGGCTGAAAAGAAACTGGCGGAGGAAAAGTAAATTGTCTTGCAAAAAAGAGAAAAAAAGAGACAGAAAGAAAGTTTTGTTAACAATTGTTTGCGTTTTTGTAGCTTTAGTTATTGTTTTTGGCGCAACGCTTGGAATAGTTTTAGGTGTTAGAAACGCAAAGGCGGCTGTCAGATTTAACGGCGTGCGTATAAGCGAGGGCGAAGCTTATTTTCTTCTTACTAAGTATAAGCGCGACTTTATCATTGAATACGGCGGCCACGACAGTGAAAGCTTCTTTAACAGCAGCTATGACGACAACCGCACTTACTCAGACCTTCTTAAAGAGGAAAGTGAAAAGTATCTTAAGGATATTGCCGTAAAGAATTATCTCTTTGACTCCATCGACGGAATAGATATGTCGGGACTTGACGAGATAGCCGTAAAAAGAGCAATAAAAGAAGTGCTCGACTACCGTGACAGTAACGGAAGCGAGGAAAAATTTAATGAAATAGCCGAGAAATACGGATTTGATTTTGACGATTTTTCTTCCGCTACTCTTATGCTCTATAAGGCTGAGGTTGTAGAGTCTCGTATATTTGGCTCTGACGGTTCGCTTATAAGAAACTATCCTACGGACTGTCAGTCTTACTTTGATGCAAATTATTCTCACGCAAAGCTTCTTTTCATAAGAACAGAGGATAAATTCGAGCTTGACAGTGAGGGAAACAGAGTTAAGGACGAGGACGGAAACGATAAGAAAATCCCTCTCACAGATACAGAAAAAGCGGAGAGAGCCGCTCTTATTTCGGATATAGAGGCTAAAATTGCCGCTTACGAAAGCAACGGTGACGGTGTGCAGATGACACCCGTACATTTTTCCTCTCTTCTCAGTGAATACGGCGAGGGAGATCCCGAGAGAAATGAAAACGGATATTATTTCTCCGCCTACTCGAGCTTTAGCGACGAGTTTATAAAAAATCCTGATGAAACCACAAATGAAAAGCGCTTTGAAATCGCAAAGTGCGTTCTTAATATGAATAAAGGTTATGCAAAGCGCGAGTTTGACGGCGGCGTGTGCTTTATCTACAAATATGATAATACTGCGGGAGCTTACGCAAATACGAGTGACGTTTGCTTCTCTGATTTCTATAAGCTCTGCGCCTCATATACCTTCAGGAATACTGTTTCCGAGTTTTACGAGGACGTAAAAATCAAGGATTATATCTATGATATAGACCTTCTTTCCTTGCCTGCGGATAATCCATTTGTGCCAAGATTTGAAGAGGACTAAAAAATGGCAATATTTATCTCTACCTTAATTGCGACGTCCGTGCTTCTTTTCACCGCCGTGCCGGGATACCTGTTTATAAAGAGGAAAATGGTAGACGAAAGGTTTATCGCAGACCTCTCCAAGTTTCTTTTGTACGTTTGTCAGTCGGCGCTCGTAATCTATACCTTTGCCGACACCGAATTTTCTCCCGATATGCTCGTTAGCCTTGGCAAGTTTGCCGTTGCCACGCTTCTTATTCACGGAGTAATGCTTTCGGGCGCGTTTCTGGTGCTAAGGAAGAAATACGACTCGGCGGCAGCGAGAATATCAACCATAGCGGTTGCGTTTGCAAACGCGGGATTTTTCGGAATTCCGATAATCGAGGCGGTTATGGGAGATGCGGCGAGCGGGCTTATCGTTTACAGCACCGTTTACTCGCTCGTAATGAATCTTCTCGGCTGGACCGTCGGCTCGGGAATAATCTCAAAAAGCAGAAAATATATATCTGTCAAAAAGCTTTTCTTAAATCCTTACATGATATCCACGCTGGTAGCAATTCCTCTTTTTATATGGTCCGTAGAGCTGCCCGTACAGATTTCGAGCATGGTGACTATACTTGGAAAGGCTACCTCGCCCGTCTCTATGATAATTATAGGTATGCGCCTTGCTACCGTTGATATGAAGCGTCTTTTTACGGACGGCAGAACCTATTTGACCGCTGCGACAAAGCTGGTCGTAATGCCTCTTGCGGCGTTTATGCTGATATATTTCTTCCCCGTTGACAGCGTGGTAAAGGCAACCTTCTTTATCATAACCGCCTGCCCCTCAGCATCAATAGTGCTTAACTTCTCCGAGCTTATAGGAGAAGGGCAGAAGGAAGCGGTCAGCGCGGTGCTGATGTCTACTATTTTGAGCGTTTTAACTCTTCCGGTTTTGATGCTTTTACTACCTTTTCTACTTTAAAAATAAAAGGGTGTTGCGTTTTTGCAACACCCTTTTATCAATATTTGAGAGCTAAAGTCTTTAAATTAAATCCTCGTATATTCTGGTTGCGATTGCGAGGTGTTCGCCTGCAAAGACGCCGGGCCAAGCCATAATATTAAGTCCCATCGTTACGGAAATCTGATTATCTGTATCGACGAGGATATACGAGCCTGCCGCACCGTCCCAGCCGAATTCTCCGACGGGAATTCCCGAGGGGTGAGGGATAGCGCGCACGCGCACGCCGAGTCCGTAGCCGTAGTCTTTACCCTGCACACAGGTGTAGTGGTTTTTGACAGAGAAGCCGCCGAACTGAATTTCCTTCATTTTTTCTATGGTTTCGGGTTTTACTATTCTGTAGCCGTCACGAGTCTGTCCGCCTGCGGCAAGAGTGTCGGCAAAAATCGAGAGGTCCTCAACCGTTGAAATAAGACTTGCGCCGCCGCTGACGTAGTTTTTCGTCGGATGGAAGTGCTTATAGCTGTTTCCTCTCTCTTTTATAAATCCGTTTTCTGTAATTTCGTGGTTTATCGGGGGATTTTTCACGTATCCCTCGCTTCTCATTGTAGATTTTTTCATTCCAAGAGGGGTAAATATTATCTTTTCGGCATAGTCGGCAAGGTTCATTCCCGTCACTGTCTCAATTACCGCGCCAAGAGCGTCGTGTGAGAGGCTGTAGAGAAATTCCTCGCCGGGTCTGAATTCAAGGGGATATTCCATAAGAGCGGATATTACGTCGGTTGTGGTCGCATTTTCGTAATTTGCTCTTGCGAGCTTCACTATAGCGGGACGGCTGATGTTGTAGTCAAGTCCTGAGGACATAGTGAAGAGGTGGCGGATTGTGATTTTCTCGGGGCGCTTGTTTCTATTTTCGTCAAGGGTGTATGCGTTTTTAAAAGCGGGGATATAATCCCAAACGGGCGCGTCAAGAACAAGTCTTCCTTCTTCAATAAGTCGCATTGCCATAGTAACGGTAAAGACCTTGGTGCAGGAAAACATACAGAGAGTTTCATCCTTGCCAAAATCCCCCGAGTGTGAGCCGCAGTGACGGTATATTTCCTCGTGTCCCTTTTTGACTAAAACGTCAAGCAGGGGCAATTTCTTTTCTTCTATAAGACTGTCGATATAGCTCGTTACCTTTTCAAACATTTAAACTAACTCCTCGTATATTCTTGAAACGATTTCAAGATGCTCGCCCTTGAAGATTTTTGGCCAGTTAAGTATATTCATTCCCATAGTAACTGAGATTTTGTTGTCGGTGTCTACAAGCACGTAAGAGCCTGCCGCACCGTCCCAGCCGAATTCGCCGACGGGAATTCCCGAGGGGTGAGATACGGTGCGTACGCGCACGCCGAGACCGTAGCCATAGTCCGTGCCCTGAACACACGTGAACGTGTTGTTGACGTTCACAGCGTTAAAGTGAACCTCTTTCATTTTCTCTATTGTTTCAGACTTAATAAGTCTGTAGCCGTCCTTCGTTATTCCTCCTGCCGCAAGAGTATCGGCAAATACCGAGTAGTCGGAAACGGTAGAAATAAGATGAGAGCCTCCGTTACGGTAATTTTTTACGGGGTTGCGGGTGCTATAGGTTTTTCCGCCGTCGGATTCAAAGCCGTTCTCGGTTATTTTGTGAACGATGGGGAGATTTTCTGCGTACTTTTCATAGTACATAGTCGAGTTCTCCATACCGAGAGGGGTGAAGATATATCTTTGCATATATTCTGCAAGGTTCATTCCTGAAACTGTCTCGATTACTGCTCCGAGCGCGTCGTGAGAGAGGCTGTAGAGAAATCTCTCGCCCGGCTTGAAGTTAAGAGGGCGCTTTACGAACTCGCTAACTGCATCGGTGGTGGTTGCCGTATCGTAGCGCTCCTCTGCAAGCTTTACCACCTCGGGAGTCATTCTGTTATAATCGAATCCCGATGACATCGTAAAAAGATTACGTACCGTTATTACTTCGGTGTGCTTATTACCGTTTTCGTCAAGCGTGAACGCCTCAGAAAAGGCGGGTATGTATTTTGCTACGGGGTCGTCCAGAAAAATTTTGCCTTCCTCAACAAGCTTCATTCCCGATACCGCTGTGAGTACCTTAGTGCAGGAGAACATACAGAGAGCCTCGTCCTTACCGAATTCTCCCGTATAAGAGCCGTAGTGACGGTAGATTTCTTCGTGACCGCGTTTTACGAGAACGTCAAGCAGAGGCAATTTCTTTTCTTCTATGAGTTCGTTGATATAATCTGTTACTTTTGTAAACATAAGATTACCTTTATCCTAAATATCATCTGAAAGAGCTTTTCTTTTATGCCATTTTGCAAAGAGGAAATATATGGTGGCAGGTACCGCAAAGCCGTAAGGCGCAAGCGCGTAGCCGAGAACAAATCCGAAGAATCCAAGACCGAAAACTGTGCCGAAGAGCCAGGAGAGACCTATTCTCAGAACAACTCCGTCGAGCATAGCGAGTACCATTGAAAGCTTTGCGTTTCCGATTCCTTGAATAAAGGCTCCGCTTCCTCTCATAAGAGCAAAGGCAGGGAACATCCAGAGAATTGCCTTGATAAAGGTTCCGGACATTTCGTGTACCGCGACGTCGTCAGAGAAGAGCATAAACAGCTCCGTGCCGAGAAGAAGATAGAGAAGAATAAATACCGCGGTTAGAGCGAAGGAATAAATCCATGCGTAGTAGACGATTTCCTTCATTCGTTTCTTATTACCCGCACCGTCATTTTGGCTTATCATAGGCATTGCGGCGTACTGAATACCCATACAAATCTTATTGATTATATCGTCTATTCGCACTCCTACGCCAAAGGTGGCGCTTGCGACGACGCCTACGTCGTTTATCATAGCGTT
>JAZRLJ010000085.1:0-2976 GCA_045646755.1 Eubacteriales bacterium
CGACATGGCTACGATCCGACTTAGACGTAAATATGATAGATCCCTTCCACCTTGAAGCATACGGAGTTACTACGGTAAACTATAACCGTGACGTAGAGGTTTTTCCCGTTCTCCGCGCAATGCTGGCGGGAATACTCGGAGAGTGCCCCTATAAGTCTCCCACGGATATGGGCGTAAATATGGCAGGCTTCTGTATCTATGACGACGAGGCTACCTCGGCGGCGGCGAAGGGTGAGATAGTGCGCCGCTACTACAACGCTCTCTGCAACAGAAGAAAGGGTAACGGAAGCGACGTAGAGGTTCATAAAATCGAACTTCTCATGCAGAAGCTAGGTATTGTAGCTGAGGAAGAGCGCAAGTGTGTAAAGCCCGCGCTCAATAAATCCGCAGAAACTGAGGGAGCTCCCGCCGTTGCGATAGAGCTTAACGACGGAAGAATAGTTACAGGTAAGACGTCCTCGCTTCTCGGAGCATCCAGTGCCGCGCTTCTTAACGCGCTCAAGGCTCTTGCCGGTATAGATGCCGATACGGATATTATATCCCCCGAGATACTTGCTCCTATCCAGACTCTCAAAACTCAGAATCTCGGCAACCATAACCCCAGACTTCACACGGATGAGGTTCTTATAGCTTTAGCTATATCGGCTGCCAAGAGCGGGCTTGCGAAGAGAGCTATAGACGCTTTGCCCCATCTCAGATACAGTGAGGTTCATTCTACTGTAATTCTTTCGCAGATTGATACCGATACCTTCCGTAAGCTTGGTGTAAATCTGACGGTAGAACCGAAATATCAGACAAAAAAGTTATTCCATAGATAAAGGAGTGTAGGTATGCAATTTAGTGTAAACCATCCTATTTTGTTCGTGCTTGTCGGCGTTATAATTGCCGCAGTGCTTGCGCAGTCGGCATACTTCCTCATAAAATCATACCGCAGAGCAAAGAAGATAGGTATGGATATGAAGAAGGTAAATAAAACGATACTCAGCGCCGCTATATTCACTATAGCCCCTGCGGTTGCTATAGTAATTACAATTCTTGCACTGTCGAAGTCTCTCGGCATTGCTCTTCCTTGGCTTCGTCTGTCGGTTGTAGGCTCGCTTTCCTACGAGGCTATTGCCGCTGCAAACGCGGCTTCCGGTATGGGTAAGACTCTTTCCGAGCTTGCCGGTGTTATGACCGCATCGCAGTACGTTACCATAACTATAGTTATGACCGTTTCCATAATGGTCGGTATATGGCTTGTTCCTGTTATTGCAAAGAAAATGCAGAAGGGACTCGTAAGCTTTGAGAATAAGGACAAGAAATGGTCGGATATTATCCAGGCATCTCTCTTTATCGGTATGATTTCCGCGTTTGTGGGATACGTTTTCTCCGACGTTAGCAGACTTTGGCTTTCAGAGGGCGGAGTTTATGAAACTACTGCAAAGAATGAATACGGAGAAACAGTATCGAAATATTTCGATTCTACATCGGGTCTCGTTCCCGTATGCGTAATGGCTGTCAGCGCCGTTTTAATGTGCGTGTGCGGAATTCTTATGAAAAAGCTCAATTGGAAATGGCTCAACGACTACGCGCTTCCTATCTGTATGGTGCTCGGTATGGCTGCAGCAATTCCGCTTACCGCTCTTCTTGGAGGTGAGATTGCATGATGAAAAACAGAAAAGAATACAGTTACATTGATTCGGTCCACCGTGACGGCAGAATCTGGAATATAGCAATGATGATTATAATTACGATGTTTCCCATCGTAGTCGGTCTTATCTTCAGCGCGATGCCCGACTGGGCTGCGGTAGGTAAGGGCCTTATCGCTACCGCTCCTATGTACTGGGCGGTCGGAGTTGTCGAGACTATAACCTATATCCCCATGCTTGGTGCAGGCGGCTCGTATCTTTCCTTCGTTACCGGTAATATCTCAAACCTCAAGCTCCCTTGCGCCCTTAACGCTCTTGAAAGCGCAGAGGTTGACGTAAAGAGTGAGGAGGGCGAAATCGTTTCTACGATAGCAATAGCCGTGTCCTCTATTGTTACCACCGTAATTATCATAATCGGCGTAATACTTATTATTCCTCTCTCACCCCTGCTTGACAATCCTACTCTTAAGCCTGCGTTTGACCAGCTTCTCCCCGCGCTCTTCGGCGCTCTCGGAGTAGTCTTCGTATCTAAGAACTGGAAGATAGCTCTTGCTCCCGTAACTCTTATGCTTATCCTCTTCATATTTGTTCCTGCCATAAACACATCTACTGTAGGTATAATGGTTCCCGTAGGAGTGGTATTTACCCTCGTAATGTCAAGACTTCTTTACAAAATCGGCTGGATTTGATAGGAGAAGATTATGATAGGACTTTATATTTTGCTCGGAATTCTCGGAGTTGTCCTTGCACTCGCGCTGATAATTCTTGTCAGAACTCTCAGATTTAAGCCCTGCGACGAGGCAAGAGAAACGCCCGCACCTGTATCATTTGACGGTGACAAGGCGGTCTCTGACCTTTCCGAAATGATAAAATGCAAAACCGTATCTCATACCGACCCGTCTCTTGACGACGAGGCTGAGTTTGAAAAATTCAAGGCGCTTTTACCAAAACTTTTTCCTCTCGTATATCAGAGATGTGAGCTTGAAATGGTGAACGGCAGAGCTATGCTTTTCCGCTGGAGAGGTGAGAACGCTGAAAATCCTACCGTTCTTATGTCTCACTTTGACGTAGTCAGCGTTGTAGAGGAGCTTTGGGATAAGCCTGCCTTTGACGGCATAGTTGAGGACGGATATATCTGGGGCAGAGGTGTAATTGATACCAAGGGCTCTCTTAACGCAATTCTTCAGGCTGCGGAGCAGCTTATCTCCGACGGCTTTGTTCCTAAATCCGACGTGTATTTCGCCTTTGGCGGAAACGAAGAGGTAAACGGTGACGGAGCGCCCGCTATAGTTGACCTCTTTGCCAAGAGAGGCATTACACCCTCCATGGTGCTTGACGAGGGCGG
>JAZRLJ010000086.1:0-13409 GCA_045646755.1 Eubacteriales bacterium
CTACGATCCGACTTGCTTGTAGTTTGGATCGCTTTTCATCAGGAAACCGTTATCGTCAAGGAACGAGGGAATGAAAATCCTATCGATACCGTTATTTCCCATGAAGGCCTTGCCCTCGGGAGATGGGTCCACGAATCTCTCTTTAACCCAGGCGTGTCCCACTCCGCCCGGATTTGTCGAGGACTTTATTTGCTTTGGAAAAGAGTTAGCGCCTCGTACTCTTGAAATGAGATACACGTACTGAGCTTCTGTGAAATGAGTTAGCTCGTCAAAGCGTATCACGTCGTATTCTGCGCTCTGGTATTGGTATACGTCGTTTTCTGTAGCGCAATAGCCAAAATCAACGCAGGAGCCGTTTATGAATTTTCCGGTGTGCGAGGAAGAATTGAAGGAATACAGTTTGTTAGGAAAAATCGAGAGGGAGAGGCGTATAAGCGATTTATCCAGCTCTGCAAACGTTCTTCGTAAAACGAGTTGCTTTGAGCCGGGATATTTCAGCGCGAAAAGCAGTGTGTCAACCATCTGGCCGTATGATTTTCCTCCGCCCGCTGCTCCGCCGAAAAGAACCTCAGATTCCGTAGCGTCAATGAAAAGCTTTTGTTTTTCGGTTACCGAAATTCGCAGTTTCATTTTTTATCACCCGAAAGCACCTCCAGGGTTAATTCGAGCTCTCTGTCCTCTTCACTTTTTTTCTCACCCATTCCAAACTCCTCCGATAGCAGAAATTTCGTGAGTGAGCTGTCGAACTTTTTGCATAGCGCATTGTCTATAAGGTAATCCCTTCTGATTTCGTTGCATTCCTCGTAGGCTCTCTCAAATTCTGCATATTTTCGGAATCTTTGAATGTCTTGGCACGTTGCTCCGATGCTTCGTGCGAATTTTGCAAAGCTCGGAGCGCCGAGTGTTTCGGAATAGCCAATGAAAAAGGTGTATAGCTTTTTCGGCAGATCCGAGGTGTATCGTTTTTTTCGTCCTTCCATTAAATTTCCGTCCTTAATTCCTTCTGTTTGCCGAGTGTTTGCAAATGCAGCTGCTCTTTGCGGAATTGCCGCTTATATTCGAATTCCAAGCGGGTCCTTTTCATCTCGGCAAATTCATTTTAGCATTTTGAAAACGAAAAGTAAGTACAGTCACATTCCAAAAGTAACGCTACAAGTGACGGATTTTTTGTGCATTTTCAACAAGACGAGTGAAAAAAACAATGCCTTGTGTAAAAATATTAAAATAGACTTGAAAAAATAAAAAATATGTGATAAAATAAAATGAATTATTATAGGAGGAGCTTCTATGAGAAAAATACTGGTTGTTGTTGATATGCAGAATGACTTTATAGACGGTGCGCTCGGCAGTGCGGAAGCTGCTTCTATAGTCAGCGCTGTAGCTGAAAGAGTTGAGAATTTTTCGGGTGAGATTATATTTACCAGAGATACGCACTATGAGGATTATCTTTCTACGTCCGAGGGCAAAAAGCTTCCCGTAAAGCACTGTGTCAAGGATACGTTTGGTTGGCAGATATCCTCGAAGATAAATGTGCCTATGGGAGCAAGAATTTTCGATAAGGAAACCTTTGGTTCTACCGAGCTTTCACAGACTCTTGCAAGAGAGAATGAGAAGGAAAGGATTTCCGAAATCGAGCTTGTCGGTCTTTGTACCGATATATGCGTAATTTCAAACGCCTTTATCCTCAAGGCTTATTTGCCTGAGTGTGAGATATGTGTTAACGGTGCGTTATGCCGCGGGGTTACCCCTGAGAGTCACGAGAATGCGCTTGCAGCTATGAGAGCGTGTCAGATTAAAGTTATTTGAGGTTGCCGCTGATGGAAAACAGATTTATAAGCCTGCTCTATCCCGACGAGGCGTCGCAGAGCTTTCACAGTGACAGAGATAATCTGCCAGACATAAGCGACTCGGTTTGCGACGAGCTTGGTCTTAATGAAATATTCAACCTGAAGAGCGGCTCGCTTACCGACTTTTTTACAAATGACAGGAGGGTTATCGAGTACCGTCAGGAAACCATACGTGATATGATGCGCATTCCCGAGATAATCGAGACTCTTTCGAAGGCGCATCCCATACTTGACGATATAAGACAGCTTCGTCAGCTTGACAGGGACAACTCAGGCTCGGGTGATTCCTATCTTTACAGTATCACTGAGATTGAGCTTTACGTCAGCTGTATAAACTCGCTCAGAGATGGATTTCTTCCGATTAAGAATAAGATAGAGAGCCGAGCTTTCAGGCTTCTCTCAGATTTTATATCCGAGCTTTCCGAATCGGAATATTTTAAGGAGCTTTGCAAAAAGCTTGAGGCTCTCTCCTCTCACGTCCACGACGTGAAGAGCATTACCGTAGGCGTTAACCTTGACCGTCAGCTCAGACCCGAGTCTGCGGGTGTTATATCCGTAAATTCCGAAGAGTTTAAGTCGGGAAAGGTTCTTGATAAAATTCTCAGATTTTCATTCAAGAACGATGCATTTACCTGTATTGCCGAGCTTTCTCCCTTTGGAAAGGGACAGAGTGATAACAGGAAGGAAGCTCTCGTAGGAGCGTTTAACGGCGCTATTGAGGAGGTGTTCCGTTCATCTGTCAAGGGCTGGAGAAATATAGTCGGAGAGTATGTACTTGACAACACCGATTTTCTTCTTCACCTTTTGCCTGAGATAGAGTTTGTAAGCAAGGCTACAGAGCTTATGCAGAAGCTTTCGGAGCACGCAGGATGCAGTATAACCATGCCTCTGGTTTTGCCGGGTGAGGATAAGGAATTTTCTACGACGGCTCTTTACAATCCCAGAGTTGCCCTTATGATAGACGACGAGATTGTAACGAACGATTTCGCTTTTGACGATAATGCGAGAATATACGTCCTTACAGGTCCTAACAGAGGCGGAAAATCGGTTATAACCGTTGCGGTTGGCGCTGCACAGGCGCTTTGTCAGCTTGGACTTCCCGTCCCGGCAGAAAGCGCGAAAATATCCGTTGTCGACGGAATATATACTCATTTTCCCGAAGGCGCTGACGATACGATAGATAAGGGAAGACTTGGTGAGGAATGTGCAAGACTTAAAGAGATATTTGACTCTGTTACCGAAAACAGTCTTATACTTCTCGACGAATCTCTTTCCTCTACAGGAGCTTTTGAAGCGACTTATATAGCATCGGAGATACTTTCCGGATTTGCTGTTGAAAGGTGCAGAGGAATTTTCTCAACTCACCTTCACGATCTTGCCGCAAGCATATCAGATATTAATTCGAGGTCCTTAGAGCACGGCGGAGTTCTGATAGATACTCTTGTTGCCGGTATTGAGGAGGGCAGACGCTCCTTCAAAATTTTCAGAGCGAAGCCCGACGGAAAATCCTATGCAAAGGATATAGCGGATAAATACGGACTTTCGTTTGAGAATCTCATTAAGAGAGAGGACTGACTTTTGGGAGTTATAATAGGAATAGACGTTGGCGGAAGCACTACGAAGATAGTTGGATTCCGCACAGATGAAAAAGGAAATAAAATACTTATAGAGCCGCAGCTTGTAACTGCGAATGATCCGATAACCTCCACCTACGGAGCCTTTGGTAAATTTACCGAAGAGAACGGAATTGAGATGTCGGATATAACTAAGATAATGATGACCGGTGTCGGAGCTTCATTTGTGAAAAAGGACATATTCGGTCTTACCTGTGAGAGAGTGCCCGAGTTTAACAGTATCGGTAAAGGCGCTCTGTATCTTTCAGGGCTTGATAATACACTTGCCGTTAGCCTTGGCACAGGCACTGCACTTGTACATGCAGTTAAGGGCGGCAGGATGAATTATCTCGGCGGCACGGGAGTCGGCGGCGGCACGCTCGTCGGACTTTCGAAGCTTCTGCTTCACGCTGAAAGCATGGAGCATATAATCGAGTATGCCGAGGGCGGCGATCTTGATAACATTGACCTTAAGATAAAGCACATGACCGATAGCGGAAGACTTGCGATTCTTTCCGAGGAGCTTACCGCTTCCAATTTTGGCAACGTATCCGATCTTGCTTCCAAGGATGATATAGCGCTCGGAATTATGAACATGGTATTTGAAACTGTTGCTATGGTTGCCATGTTTGCCGCAAGACAGGTCGGATGCGAAAATATCGTTCTCACCGGAAATCTTACTAAGATAGGATTTTGTGAGAAAAAGTTTAAAGAGCTTAACAGTATGAAGGATAACTTCGGTGTGAATTTCATAATTCCCGCTAATTCGCAGTTTGGAACGGTTATAGGAACTGCGCTTTGCGGACTTGAATAAAAAATTTGTACCTTAAGGAGAAAACAATGAATATTCTTCGCTTTCTCGTTCCTAAGAGCTCGGTTGAATATATTTCGGGCGAGGCTACTGTGCGGCAAGCGTATGAAAAAATGAGATATCACAGCTACGTTGCGATTCCCGTACTCGACGGTGACGGAATTTATCTCGGGACGCTTCGCAAAGATGATATATATAAATATTTCTTCGACAGAGGAAATATTGATTTCAGAACCGCCGAGAAGGATAGCATAATGCCACTTCTTGACAGAGAATATTCAAAGCCACTTTATCACAATTCTACGATTGACAATATGATGGAGAGGGTAATGGAGCATAATTTTGTTCCTGTAGTGGACGACAGAGGCTGCTTCATAGGAATAGTTCTGAGGCGTGACGTTCTTGAATTTCTTTTCAAAAATTATAAGAGCGCTGAAGATGATAAAATTGATAATTTATAAGGAGATTACTATATATGGCTTCTACGGAAAACATTGAAAACGAAGTAAAGGAAACTAAGCGTAACGAGGATTATAAGAGTCCCGGAAGGCTTAAGGCTGAGGAAAAGGCCGAGAGAATACGCGCTGCTGAGGAGTACAGAAAGAAGCTTGAGGCTGAGAATGCCACGCTTCCTCCCAAGAAGACCAAGGCTGCGGAGCAGAAGGAACAGGAGAAAATAGAGAAGACTGAAAAGGAGCTTGCCGAGAGAAAAGCAAAGCTTGATGAAGAAACCGCAAGCGCAAGTCAGCGTATATCCGACGCTAAGGAGAAGATAGAAGCTCTCCGAGAGAAAATAGAGCGCACCGAGTCCGATCTTGCAGTTGCAAACGAGGCTTCAAAGATTAGCGGTATAGCTGTCGAAGAGGTCTGTGATGAAAAGGTTGAGCCTGCTAAGATTGAAGACCTTGTAATCAAGGTTCCTGTTGCTTCATTTACCATTCCTTGTGCGGTTAAGTATAAGAAGCAGAAGCCGGCACCCATGCCACCAATGGCACCTCCTGCTATTTGCATTACTAATGTTATACAGACTCAGGAGCAGAAATGTGAGGCAGAAAATACAAAGCAGATTAAGTTTAAGACTGAGGTATTAAAACCGTCATTTGCTTTTGTAGTTCCCCCATCTTGCACATCAGAGAGTGTAAAGAAGGCTAAGCCTGATATAAGAGCTATGGACGTGACCTCGCGTTTTAGAATTAATGATGCGTATAAACCCACGATTACATACGGAAATCATTTGTGCGAGAGCGGTTGGGACGATGAGTTTGAAGAGGAGGAAGATACTTCGGAAGTTGAGACTCTCATTTCTGAATCATCGACTACGGATAACTTGATTTCTGACCTTGAGCGTGTATCCAAGGACGTAGATTCTACAGTTTCTGAGATTGAGAAGTTAAGCGAAGCGCTTGACAACGAGCTTAGCATTGAGTAATCAAAAAGTAAAAATATATAACGATATACAAGAGGGGATAAGGGAACATGAAAAAGAATAACAAGATTGCAGAAAACCAGAAAATTGTACATTTTACACCTGAAGAGGATAAGCAGCGTTCCGATGTGAATAATGATAATCCCGGAGTTCAGTATGAAAAGCGTCAGATACAGAAGGAGCATCTTCGTTATCTTGAAGAGTCTAACAGACTTGAAAAGATAAAAGAAAGGAATGCAAGCATCGAAGAGAACAGAACTTCGACTATACACGGAGACTTCAAGGATAAGAAGAGAATAAAAGCTATCAGCGAAACCAGCGCTGAACTCATTGCGGCCAGAATGAGATACGATATCGGCACCGGAAACAATGAGCTTGCTATAGAGCTTCTTAAATTTGGTGATCATACCACTTCTCAGAAGAGAGAACTCAAGTCCGAAAAGAAGAGATTGAAATCGCTTAAAAAGTCTGTTAAGAAGTCTATGAAGCTTGAGAAAAAGGCTACTAAGCGTTACTATGACGCTCTTTGCAAGGAAGCAGAGGCTCCTACAACTGTCAAAAACCCCAAGAGAAAGGCTCGTCTTGAGGAGGTTCTTTCTAAGCTTGAGGGACTTTACAGAGAAAGAGAAAGTCTTGACACAAGACTTGCTAATCTTTATAAGGGCGCTGAGTCAAGATCTGGCGGAAAGATAAGACTTAAGGCAGAAAAGAAGAGATATAAGATGGCGAGAAGAGTTCACCGTAACCTCAAGCCCTCTGACTGCCGTCTTGAAAAGATGAATATTCCGGGCTCTCTTAAGGTTAAGATTCGTTATCTTTACAATACCAAGATAGTCTCAAAGTCTACAATTACATATTCCAAGTACCTTCTTAAGAAGCTTAAGCCCAAGGGTGATGCAAGAGCTGAGCTTAAGAGAAATATCAAGAAGGCTGAGAAGTCTCTTGCTCTTCTAGAGGTAAATCTTAAGAAACTTACCAAAAAGGCGCGCAGCCTTAACGAGAAGAGAATAGCTCGCAGAAGATTTTTCAAGTTCTTCCTCTTTATCGTAATAGTAGCAGCTATTGCAGGTGCGGTATATATGTTTGGTCTTGGCAAGTAATTCAGGTTAATTTAGAGGAGGATTTTCAAATGTATAGTAATAGATTTAATACCACTATGGTGCGTGACCTTGATGATACTGCACGTGCAACTGAGATTATGGAGCTTGAGGATGCTCGCGATGAAATTAACGGTGAAATAGAGGCTCTTCTTGTTGAGTACAGAAGACTCACCGGTCGCAGAGCTGCTACCAAGGGTGCTAAGAAAATAGGCAGAAGTAAGAAGGATTATTCATTCTGGCACAAGTTCTGCTAATATATCTGATTTATTTTTAAAAAAGTATTGATTTTTTAAAAAATTATGTTATAATATTTTTAGAATGTAATAAAAAGAAGGAGAGTGACCGCAAGGCCACTCTCTTTTATGTAAATTGAAAGGAAGCCTTTTTTATGAAAATGGGAGTAAAGGATAAGGTGCGCGAGGCGATAGAGCCTACGGTAAACGAGCTTGGCTACAGAATATGGGACGTTACCTATCAGAAGCTCGGAGCTGACTATCACCTTGAGATAACCATTGACAGCGACGGGGGAATAAACATTGACGATTGCGAAAAGGTGCACAGAGCAATCGATCCTATTCTTGATGAGAGGGATTTTATCGAGGGATTTTACTATCTTGAGGTTTCTTCACCTGGAATAGAGAGAGAGCTCAGATGCGCTGAGCATATAAAGCTTTCGCTCGGACAGAAGGTTGAGGTAAAGCTTTTCTCTCAGAAGGATGGAAGAAAGTCCTTTGTAGCCGTGCTTGATTCCTATGAGGACGGTAACGTTTTATTTACTCTTGACGGTGAGAGCCTGACTCTTGCGGAGAGTGAAATATCTAAAATGACCACGGTGTTTTTTGAATAATTAAAAATAAAAAATATAGAGAATAAAGAAAGGGCCGTTTTCCGAGGAAATATCCGAGGTATAACGGGGGTACAAGACAAAAATGAACGCAGATTTTTTTAACGCTCTGGACCTTCTTGAAAAAGAGAAGGGCATACCTAAGGAGTACATGATCGAAAAGGTTGAGGCTGCTTTGGCAAACGCTTGTAGAAAAGAGGTTGGCAATACCGCTCAGGTAAGAGTTCAGCTTGACCAGACCAAGAATGATTTCCGTGTTTTCTGGCAGAGAAACGTAGTGCCGGACGGAGAGGTTACTGACCCCAAGGTTGAGATTTCTCTCTCCGACGCCAAGTCAATGAGCAGAAGAAATAAGCTCGGAGGCATTGTAGAGGTAGAGCTTAAGACCAAGACCTTCCGTCGCCTTTCAGCTATAGCGGGAAGACAGATGATAGTTCAGGCTATTCGTGACGCGGAGAGAGAGCGTCAGACCAGAGAGTATGAGGAGAAGAGGGAAGAGATAATCACCGCTATAGTAGATAAGGTAGATACCACCTCCGGCAACCTCATTCTTGATACAGGAACAGGGTACGCTACTCTTCTTAAGGCAGAGCAGATTCCCGGTGAGATTCACGACGTGGGCGACAGAATCAAGGTATTTATTTCTGAGGTAAAGAGTGGAGAATCGAGAGGTCCTCTCGTAACTCTTTCCAGAGTACATCCTTATTTTGTTAAGAGACTCTTTGAGCTCGAAATTCCCGAAATCGCAGACGGCACTATTCTTATAAAGGGCGTTGCCAGAGAAGCAGGCAGCCGTACTAAGATAGCGGTTGAATCAAGAGATGAGAACGTTGATGCTATAGGCTCATGTATCGGTAAGAACGGAATGAGAATTTCCGCAATTCTCTCCGAGCTTGGAAATGAAAAGGTAGATATAATCAAGTATAGCGATAACCTTCCCGCATACGTTGCAGAGGCTCTTTCTCCTGCAAAGGTTATTTCCGTAGATATGGACGGCGAGCGTTCCTGCAGAATAACCGTAAGCCCTGACCAGCTTTCCCTTGCTATTGGTAAGGAAGGTCAGAACGCAAAGCTCGTAGCAAGACTTACAGGCTGCAAGATTGATATTAAAGCGTAAAATCATGGGCGATAATATAATAAAGGTAAAAAAACAACCTGAAAGGCGTTGTACCGGTTGCGGAGAGCATTTTCCGAAAAAGGAGCTTATCCGTGTGGTTAGAACGCCCGAGGGAACTATAGAGCTTGATACTGTCGGTAAGAAATCCGGCAGAGGAGTTTACGTCTGCAAGAAGCTTGACTGCTTCAAGAAGGCAAGGAAGGCAAGAAGATTTGAGACGGCTCTCGACTGCTCTATTCCCGAAGAAGTTTATGAAAGACTTACAGAGGAACTTACCGTTGGAAATTAACAAGAAACAGCGTCTTTCCGGAATGCTTGGCTTTGCAACGCGAGCAGGAAAGATTATCGTGGGCACCGACCTCGTATGCAGAGCGATGCCGAGTGGAAAGGTCAGACTCGTTGTCGTATCGAACGGGGCGTCGGATTCTACTAAAAAGAAGCTCACGGTCAAAAGTGAATTTTACGGTATAAAATCTCTTATAGCAGATATTGATACCGAAGAGCTTGGAAGGATTATCGGAAAAAGCTCGGCAACCGCTGCAGTAGCGGTTACTGAGGAAATGTTTTCCGGAGAAATACTCAAGCTTTTCGCCGAATAACTTGACGAAAGGAAGTTTTCGCTTCGGCGAGAACCGGTGACGTTTATGGCAGTAAAGGTAACGCAAATATCCAAGGACTTTGCTATGAAGTCCAAGGACGTGCTTGATTTATTAAAGGAAATTGGACTTGATAAGAAGAGCGGAGCATCTGTAGAAGCTGATGAATACGAGCTTTTTGTACATTTCGCAACCTTTAAGAATCAGATAAAGGATATAGATTCGTATATAGACGGAAAAACTAAAATCAGCGTAGTGGAAGAAAACAAGCCTGAAGCAGAGGCAAATAAGAAAGAGCCTAAGGCAGAGATAAAAGCAGAGGTTAAGCCGGCGCCTAAAGCAGAGGTTAAGGAAGAGCCTAAGCGCGAGCCTCAGAAGCCCGTCCAGCAGGCTAAACCCGTACAGCAGCCTGTAAAGACACAGCAGCCTCAGCAGCCCCGTCCTATGAATGACAGACGCGAGCAGAGACCTATGGGACAACAGCCTCGCGATCAGAAGTTTGATAACAGAGGACAGCAGCCTCGTTTCCAGAAATATAACGACCGCCCAGGCATAGATCCGTTTGAGAAGCGCAGAGGAGATCTCAACAGAGCAGCGGAGGGATTTAAGAAGAACAATAACCGTGACGGTCAGTTCCAGCAGCGTCCCGTGCAGGCGCAGGGACAGATGCAGGCTCAGAAGCCTAAGACAGCTCCCGTTGTATCTCAGCCCGTAGAGCGTTCTGCTCAGTCCTCTACTCTTCGTCCCGCTCAGCAGGCTCAGCTTGAAAAACAGCAGCGTCAGCAGCAGAACGTAGAAGTAAAGAAACCCGTACAGCAGCCTAAGAAGGAAGATAAGAAGCCTGCGCAGAAGCAGCAGTTCAAGACTATCACTCCTATGCAGAAGGCACCCGTTCAGGGCGGTGTAAATATAAGCGGTGAGTATAACGTACAGACTCCCAAGACCCGTGTAGTAGATATGAGAACCTCGGACGTCAACCTTTCTAAGTATGACGATCATTATAACGATCAGTTCTATGCAATTGCTAACGGAACGGATACCAAGGCGTCTAAGCAGAAGCTTAAGAAGCAGGATAACAAGGGACAGAACGTCAAGAGCGCTAAGGATAAGGAAAGAGCAGCTCAGGAAAAGATAAAGAAGCTTGAGGCTGAAAGAGCAAGAAACAAGCAGCTTGAAATCACCGTTCCTGATGAGATTACCGTTAGCGAGCTTGCCCAGAGACTTAAGAAGACCTCTGCAGAGGTTATCAAGAAGCTTATGCTTATGGGTGAAATGAAGGGACTTAACGACGTTATTGATTACGGCACAGCAGAGGTTATCGCAGACGACTTTGGCGCTAAGGTAACCAAAGAGGTTGTTGTAACGATAGAGGAAAAGCTCTTTACCGAGGCAGAGGACAATGCAGAGGATCTTGAGGAAAGAGCTCCCGTTGTCTGCGTAATGGGACACGTTGACCACGGTAAGACATCAATTCTTGACGCTATCAGACACACCAGCGTAACCAAGGGTGAGGCAGGCGGAATTACTCAGGCTATCGGTGCGTACAGAGTAAAGGCAAACGGCAAGGACATCACCTTCCTTGATACCCCCGGTCACGAAGCGTTTACCGCTATGCGTATGAGAGGTGCTAAGTCTACCGATATTGCAATTCTCGTAGTTGCGGCAGACGACGGTGTAATGCCCCAGACAATAGAAGCAATTAACCACGCAAAAGCAGCGGGAATTGACATTATAGTAGCAATAAACAAGATGGATAAGCAGCACGCTAATCCCGACAACGTTCTTAATCAGCTCACTCAGTACGAGCTCGTTCCTGAGGAGTGGGGCGGAGACGTTATATGCGTTCCCGTTTCAGCGCTCACCGGTATGGGTATAGACGACCTTCTTGAGAGCGTTCTTCTCGTTGCAGAGGTTAAGGAGCTTAAGGCTAATCCCAAGAGACGCGCTAAAGGTCTCGTTATCGAGTCCAAGCTCGACCGAGGAAGAGGTCCTGTTGCTACCGTCCTCGTTCAGAACGGTACTCTTCACCAGGGTGACTACGTAATAGTAGGTAACGCAGTAGGTAGAGTGCGCGCAATGGTTGACGATAAGGGCAAGACCATCAAGGTTGCAGGTCCTTCCGTACCCGTTGAGATAGTGGGTCTTGACGACGTTCCTCAGGCAGGCGACGAGCTTAACGCAGTTGAGGACGAGAAGATGGCGAGAAGCCTTGCGGACCAGCGTCGTGAGAAGCAGAGAGCCGAGATACTTGCAGCAAATGCAAGAGTAAATCTCGACGAGCTCTTCAGCCAGATTTCCGAGGGTGTAAAAACTCTTAATATTATAGTAAAGGCAGACGTAGCGGGCTCAGCTGAGGCTGTTAAGTCATCTCTTCTCAAGCTTTCGGGTGATGAGGTAAAGGTTGCTGTAATTCATAGTGCAGTCGGTGGAATTACCGAATCCGACGTTATGCTTGCAACCGCATCTAACGCAATAATCTGCGGATTTAACGTCCGTCCCGATAAGAACGCTCTTGACAGCGCTGAGAGAAACGGTGTTGATATCCGTACTCACCGCATAATCTACGAGATAATCGAAGAGGTCGAGGCGGCGATGAAGGGTATGCTTGCTCCTACCTATAAAGAGGTTATTCTCGGTCACGCTGAGGTTCGTCAGACTATCAGAGTTCCCAACGTCGGTACTATCGCAGGCTGCTATATCAGAAGCGGTAAGATTACCAGACAGTCGCAGATTCGTATAGTCCGTGACGGTATCGTTATCTTCGAGGACAGCATTTCCTCTCTTAAGCGCTTTAAGGACGACGTCCGCGAGGTCGCTGAGGGATACGAGTGCGGTGTCGGACTCGATAAGTTCAACGACATAAAGGAAGGCGATATTCTCGAAGCCTTCATTATGGAAGAAGTTAAGAAATAAAGATTTTATAACAAACAAAAAACGGCAGAGGTGCATCCCTCTGCCGTTTTTATAAATTTACTTAAATGAAGTAGAACCTAGGTCTTTTCTATTTATTCTCTGGCTTACAAGTTCCGCAGGGAGTGAAATCTCCGTCGGATAAAATCTCGTCTAGACTTCCCGTGTATACCTCTTTGTTTTCGGGCTTCATATCCTTTGCATATCTGCAGTCCTCTGTATGTACCTTTTTAGTGTTTTTGTTGATTATATAGGTTGCAGATTCGTCAGGTGTTTCGTCGGGAGTCGTTTCCTCGTTATTTTCGGGGAATTTCTGTCCGTCGTCAAGCTTACTTTCACCGTTACGATAGTCAATAATTATTCCGGGTTGATTATTGTAAACGTACACGCAGAATTCAAGTCCTGCACCGTTGTCCTCAACAGACTTTGCCTCCATAAGAACACCGTTTGCGACAAGATTTGAGCCATCAAAAATAGGGGTGACGCGGTACATTACGTGATTTTCATATTCCTTGACGTAGTCAGCTACCATATTTTCAAAGGGAAGCATTCCGTCAACGTTCATATATCTTGTGCCGGTTATGAGATTTTGTTTATTTGCGTTTTCACCCGTAAGCTGATATCCTATAAGGTGACAGCGGTTGTAGAGATATTTTCCGTCTACTATATCGTATTTTACGGTATGCCAGCCTGTAGGCTTAACCATTCCTATGCTTCCTCTGTCCTCAGTGGGCATAATATCTATTCCTACGCACGCTATAGTAACACCGCATCTGCCGAGAGAGTCAAGCTCCGAATATTCCTCGTATGACGCTGTTGTCATATCCTCGTCGGTGAAAAAAGTTTTACCTCCGTTTATTTTTACATACGGAGTATTACCGTCAAATTCGGGGATTTCGTCAAGGGATATAGGCTGTGAGTTATCGGAAAACGCGCAACCTGTGACAGAAGATAAAACAAGAGTCAAAGCTAATAAAATGGTTAAAATGTTAAGTATTCTTTTCATTTTACGTATATTTCCTTTGTAATTTTATCGTGAGATTTACCTTTAAAATCGTATTTTTCAGATAGTTTGAAGCCTTCTTTTAAGGGATTTATATCGAGGGAAAAGTCGAATGGATATTTTCTGTTCCAGTTGTAGATTA
>JAZRLJ010000087.1:0-10618 GCA_045646755.1 Eubacteriales bacterium
CATATCGGATTTCTCCTTCTATTTACTACATAAACAGTATAATTTATACTCTTTTGCTTGACAATTGTCGATATAAAGAGTATAATCTATTATGCTCAATATAAAGAGCACATATTTTGCAAGAAAGGATATAGTTATGAAAAGAATACTCACTGTTTTTCTTCTGATTTTTATTCTTTGTTTTTCTGTATCGTGCGGAGATAACGGTACGGCAGATAACGGTGAAAATAATCAAGGAAACCAAGAGACTGTAGAGCTTCCGGGCTATACCAAGGAAGAGGTAAGCGTGCTTCTTCTCGGATATGAGGAAGCTCAGGAAAAGGGCTTCGACGGAAGCCTTGAGGAATTCCTTAACATTGTAAAGGGTAAGGACGGAAAGAGCCCTAAGGTAGAAATCAACTCTGACGGATATTGGGTTATCGACGGAGTTGTAACCGACGTTAAGGCAGTTGGAACACCCGGACAACAGGGTGATAAAGGCGATAAGGGAGATCCCGGAGCCCCCGGAGAAAAAGGCGACAAGGGTGACACCGGAGAAAAGGGTGACAAGGGTGACACCGGAGAAAAGGGTGACAAGGGTGACACCGGAGAAAAAGGTGATAAGGGTGACACCGGAGAAAAGGGTGACAAGGGTGACACCGGAGAAAAAGGCGACAAGGGTGACACCGGAGAAAAAGGCGACAAGGGTGACACCGGAGAAAAGGGTGACAAAGGTGACACCGGAGAAAAGGGTGACAAAGGTGACACCGGAGAAAAAGGTGATACCGGTGACGACGGATTATCGGCGTTTGAAATATTCAAGAAATATAATCCGGAGCATACCGGCACCGAAGAGGAATGGCTTGAGTCCTTAAAGGGACAAAGTGGAGCAACCATAGAAAAGGTAGAGCTTGACGAAGAGGGAAGACTTCTCATAATCCTCACAGACGGAACTCGTCTTGACCCTATAGAAATTCCTCAAAAAGAAGAAAAGCCACATACCTTTGGAAATTGGATAGATTATACCGAAAGCGGTATATGTACGAAAAGACTATTTTACCGCATATGTTCGGAATGCAGCACAATAGAGTGGAGGCAAGGAGGGGAAGAAGACCATAGAATTGTATATAGTTGCGACAGCTCGTACCATTGGTGCTGTTGTGAGATTTGCGCCTATAATGTCGGAGAAAAAGAAATTCATTCACTAGACAATTCCGGTTATTGTACGGTATGTGATTTGCCCGTTGCCTCAACCGAAGGAATAGTATATGAAATTTCGGAAGACGGCACGTATGCAAAAGTTACAGGCTACACCGGAGATTCTATACGAGTTATTATAGCTGATACTTACAAAAACGTTCCCGTAACGTTGATTTCAGCTGAAGCATTTTTTCGTTCTGCACTTACAAGTATCGTTATTCCTGAAAGTGTAAAAGAAATCGGTGACTGTGCGTTTGTGCGTTGCGCAAACCTTACAAAAATAAATATTTCTGCATGTATAGAAAAAATCGGTTTTAGAGTTTTTGCAGACTGTGTAAGTCTTACAGAAATAAAGGTTGATGAAAATAATACGATGTATAAGGATATAGACGGTTCTCTCTATACAAAAGATGGAAAAACTCTTATGAGCTATACCTTAGGAAAAGAAGATGCTTCATTCACCGTTCCTTTTGGTGTTGAAATCATTGCAAACAGTGCGTTTTCAGGCTCCCGCTCTATTAGAAGCATAGAATTTTCGGACAGTGTAACTACTGTTGATAACAATGCATTTAACGGTTGTGCTAATCTTACGGATATAACACTAGGAAAAAGCCTAACAAAAGTCGGCATTTTTGCATTTTCCAATTGTAGTACTGAATTATACACGACCTACGAAAACGGAATATACGTGGGTGCTAACGGAAATCCTTTTGCGATTCTCATAGAAGTAACGGACAAAAACCTCGATTCTTACGCTATAAACGAAAACACTTTAATAATAGCCGACGACGTCTTCTATGACTGCGCAAGACTAGAAAGCATCGTAATTCCCGAAAGGGTTGTTGCTATAAGTAATGCAAGCTTCTACGGCTGTACACGGCTTGTCGAAATATATATACCTGACAGCATAGCGTTGATTTCGGAACTGGCATTTTATGGTTGCACCAAGCTCGCTGATATATATTACAGTGGCAGCGAAGAGGACTGGGCGAATATATCCTTTGATGAAGGAAATGATGCTTTGAAGAATGCAACAATCCACTATAATTACAGTGAATAATCATAAAACAACAAAACAAAAGTCCTGCGAAAAAATCGCAGGACTTTTTGGTTTAATGTAAGGTTTTGTTTGTTTTTGTGTTGAATTTTAGAACGGAAAGAGAACCTTTGTATTCTCTGCGTTAAGCTGAGTTCCGTATTCCGAGGTTTCGTACGCCTCGGCAAATATAGTTTTCTTTCCTGCCTTTCCGTATCTCTTTACGAGAAGGGGACGGTACATTGCGGCGTACTTTGCTTCCTCTGCCTCACCGTGAGGTTTTGTACCTAAAGACTCAAGCGCTACGTAAGAGAGGGGGGTATCTCTCGGTACTCTGGGCTGATGCAACCATTCGAGACGCTCACCTTCATTTTCGGGAACGTCATTTTCAATACCGTAGGTGTAGGGAAGCCACTCGTAGAACTGAGATACGTGGCAGTTCCAGAGCTTGTATTTGTCGTCAATAACGTCGTCGATGTCAATTACGATATCTGGCACGAAGGGGGGATTTTTAAAGCGGTCGCGGAAGAACATAATTACGGGCATAAATCTCATAGCAGGCTCCTCGGGATAGAGGTTAGGCACTGTGAGAAGATAGGATGCGTCCTGCACGAGCATCGCTACGTTTCTGTGGTCCGCATGATAGTCGTTGGTGCGGTGAGAGAATATGATATCGGGGTTGAATTTTCTTATATAGGTGATGAGTCTCTTTCTCGTTTCGAGGTCTGCCATAACCTCGCAGTCGGGAATATCCCATACGTCGTATTCAATACCTGCAAGAGCGGCAACCTTCTGCGTTTCTCCGTATCTGCGCTCGGCAATTTCCTTGGGCTGCATTTTGTGATGTCCGCCACAGCCGTTGCATACAGAGAGGAATTTTACCGAGTGTCCAAGTCTTGCATACTTAAGCGCGAGACCGCCGCCG
Source organism: Eubacteriales bacterium (assembly GCA_045646755.1). Lineage (GTDB taxonomy): Bacteria > Bacillota > Clostridia > Oscillospirales > CAG-272 > UBA1740. The sequence continues at coordinate 3,141 of JAZRLJ010000087.1, forward strand.
CAGATATCGTTGTCGTCGGGGTGAGCGCCTATCATAAGGACTCTAAGCTTCTTTTCCATTTTTATTCTCCTTATATTTTGTTATCATAGCTTTAAAATCAATCTGTGAAAGAATTACCGCAAAAAATACTATGGCGCAGCCGATATATTCACGCGCCGTCATTTTCTCACCGAGAATTATCATAGCGCCAAGCACTCCAAATACCGACTCGAGAGACATAATTATAGATGCGGCAGAGGGGTTTACACCCTTTTGTCCGAGTATCTGAAGCGTGTATGCGATACCGCTTGAGCCTATACCGAGAAACAGCAGAGGAAGAAACGCGCTTACAACGACGGAAATTTCCGTTCCTTTCTCAAATATCAGCGCGAAGACGAGGTTTGTCATAGCGCAGAAGAAGAACTGAACCATTGACATTCTGACACCGTCGCATTTTGGCGAGAAGTGGTCTATAACGAGAATGTGAAGCGGGAATATAAGTGAGCTTACAAGGACGAAGGCGTCCGATTTTTCTATAGTGAACTCTCCCGTTACGCAGAGAAAATAGAAGCCGACTACCGCTATCGCCACGCTTACCCACACGTTAATGGGGGCGCGTTTTTTCATAGCGAGAGCGTAGACCGGAACTATCACTACGTAGAGAGCCGTGATAAATGCGGATTTGCCTGCGTCGGTACCCGAGTTTATTCCGAACTGCTGAAAGAAGGACGCCATAGCGAGAACGGTTCCGCATACGGCTCCGCCGATTATTTCGTTTTTATTGAGGTCAATTCCCTTTTTGCTTACGAGCCTTCTTTTACTTCCGGTTGCTTTATCAAAAAGCATAACCGTAAAGAAGAGAAATACGACTGCAAAAAGGCTTCTCGTCACTCCTGTGGTGAACGCGGGCACGTTTTGTGCCGACTTTTGCGCGGTGAATGCAAGACCCCATATAAGAGCCGCAAGAGTGAGCAGAAGAGGGGATATAATCTTTTGTGTTTTGTTTAAATTCATTTTTAAAATTCCTTATTTTGCTACAGCAATTCTATCATACGAGAAGTAAAAAGTCAAGGTTTATTCGTTATTATCTGCACTGCTTTCGGGTTCGTTCTGCGGTACGGGTTCGGCGGGAGGAACCGTTGACGGCTCTCTCTGTATCGGCTCGACGTTATACACCTTTTCGAAGCAGGAATAGTCGTCCGCCATTTCAAAGCGCACTCCCTCGATTTTTATATATCTAGCATAGTCGTTGGTGTAGCTTGAGAGCGGGCGGTCGAGGGCGTCGTCCGTCTGCGCCGCTATAAGTGTGTCCTGCCCCTCAAATCCGACAACTAGCAAAGTGTGGTAATATCCCACACCGTTTCTGCCGAGTTGAATTACGTCACCGATTTCGAGCTCGTCAAGCGTTGCCTCCCTGCCAAACGGCCCTATTCCTTTGTTTTTCGTTATGAAATCATAGAAAAACTGCACTCCCGTCCAAGACGGAGAGCGCTGGTCAAGGGAAATGTAATACCAGCCAAACGTTGGGGTATAATTCATCTGACACGAGCCTGCAAATATGCTTTGCGAAACGAAATTCGTACAGTTTCCTCCTATCCCCGCAAAGCTTGCAAAATAGGGATTCTGTGCGAAAGCGAATTTCCTTGCGTACATTACGGCGTTTTCTCTCATATACGGCTTGACTACCAGCATAGACTTTTTACCTCTCTTTGTGAAAAATGTAGTACTGAAATTTTATGTAAAAAAATTATTTTTGTTAAAAATTTGTATTGTAATGTAAAAAAATTTGTTGTATAATAGCACTATAAAAATAATTTTGATTTTTCGGAGGATACAAGGATGGATTCTAACAGAAGACCCGACACTATGGAGCGTATAGTAAATAAAGAGCTTGCAGACGCTTTTATAGAGGAGCAGGTAAGACTCGTAAGAGAACAGGTAGGAGACAAGAAGGTTCTTCTCGCTCTTTCCGGCGGAGTTGACTCCTCTGTAGTTGCAGCGCTTCTCATTAAGGCTATAGGAAAGCAGCTTGTTTGCGTACACGTAAATCACGGACTTATGCGTAAGGACGAGTCCGAGAACGTTATAAAGATTTTCAAGGAAGGTCTTGACGCTAACCTTATCTACGTAGACGCTACGGACAGATTCCTTAATCTTCTTGCAGGCGTTTCTGAGCCTGAGAAAAAGAGAAAGATTATCGGTGCTGAGTTTATAAACGTATTTGCTGACGAGGCTCGCGCTCTTGAGGGCGTATCCTATCTCGCACAGGGAACTATCTATCCCGACATCCTTGAAAGTATAAAGCAGGCAGAGGGCAAGAAGGCAGTTAAGTCTCACCACAACGTAGGCGGACTTCCCGAGGACCTCAAGTTTGAGCTCGTTGAGCCCATCAAGCTTCTCTATAAGGACGAGGTAAGAGTCGTCGGCGAGGCGCTTGGACTTCCTCATGCTATGGTATACCGTCAGCCATTCCCCGGTCCCGGACTCGGTGTTCGTTGTCTTGGCGCTATTACCCGTGACAGACTTGCAGCTCTCCGTGAGGCAGACGCAATTCTCCGTGACGAGTTTGATAAGAGCGGTCTTGCAGAGAAGGTATGGCAGTACTTTATCGTTGTTCCCGACATCAAGAGCGTTGGCGTTAAGGACGAGAGCAGATACGAGGGCTGGCCCGCAATAATCCGCGCCGTAAATACCAAGGACGCTATGAGCGCTACCATAGAGGAAATTCCCTATGCGGTTCTTCATAAGGTAACCGCGCGTATCACCGCCGAGGTTGAGGGCATCAACAGAGTCCTCTACGACCTCACTCCCAAACCCGTCGGAACTATCGAGTGGGAATAATACAACAAGGTTTTTAAGTGGCTTGGAAGCCTTATTCCAAGCCGATTTTTGTAAAAATTAGGATTTTTACATACTAAAAGACACAAGGCTTCAGAACGATTTCGAAGCTCAATTACAATATATGTCACTAATGGGAGTGAATGTTACAATGAAAAAAAGTAATGCCGTTATAGCGGTAGTTTGCGCAGCGCTTGGCAATATTATCTGGGGATTTGGTTTTTTGTTTACCAAAATTGGTTTAAATCTTGCGCCGGATCCAAACGTGATACTGGCGCACCGTTTTACGCTTGCCACATTGTTTATGTCGGTGCCTATCATTTTAGGTAAAAAGAGAATATCCTTTAAAGGCAAAAATCCTGGACCGATTTTCTTGCTTTTGCTGCTTCAAATCGCCTATTATTTTTTTGAAAGCTATGCTATTCTCTACACAAACTCTACGATTTCGGGCTTGGTTCTTGCCGTAGTGCCCGTGCTTACCATCGCTACCGGCGCTTTGTTCTTGAAGGAGTATCCTACCAAGAGGCAGATTTTGTTCTGCATTATTCCGGTTGGAGGTGTAATTCTTATAACTGTTTCCGGCAAGGAGCTTGGGGTTGTGACCTTTGTAGGCGTGCTGTTCCTTCTTATGACTATGCTGTCTTCCGCGTTCTATAAGACCGTCAATCGCAAGGCAGCAAACGACTTTAGCCCTTACGAGCGCACGTTTTTGGTGTTGGCGATCTCGGCTATCGTCTTTAATCTGAGCGGTATGAGCGCTGTTAAGTGGGATATGAGAGCATACGTTGCGCCGCTTGCGGACCTTCGTTATCTTTTCTCCGTTCTGTGCCTCAGCTTCCTTTCCTCCATCCTGGCTAATCTTTTTGTCAACTACGCGCTTGGCAAAATGTCGCTCTTCAAGGTTGCCGCCTTCGGTTCTCTCTCTACCTTAGTTTCGGCTGTCGCGGGTATCGTGTTCCTCAAGGAACCGTTCAGCATAACTCTCATAGTGGGAGGAGTTCTTATTCTGGTCGGTGTCCGTCTTGTTACTATGCCTCAGGTAAAGAAAGCTTCACCCACATCAGACGAAACAAAACCCGCACACCCCGAGCAATAATACTACATAAATGAAATTCTCTCCGTCCCTTACGGAACGTAAAAAATACCGCGAATCATCCTTGTGGTGACTCGCGGTATTTATATTTAGATTTGAGAGATTAGGTTATACAATAACCTTTCTGAGCCATTCGAGAGTGCACTCTACCATGTGCTTACCGGTTTCAACGCTAGCTTCCTTTGCGCTCTCGGAAAACCACTCGGTGTTGCGCTCGCAACGGCTGAGGTTAAACTCTTTTAAATTGTTATTAAAACTTAAGTGAAAAAACTAAATCAGTTTTGTAAATAGTTTTTTAGAGTTTTATTTGAAATGAAAAATTTCTCAGCGCTCAGTATAATAAGCGGAATAAAGAACTCCGTCGCTGTCTGAGGTTACGATAATTGCATCGTTCGCAATCTCTTCTGCGCTTCTTACGTCTTCAAAGAGAGAAACACCGTAAACGGTACCCTTGAAATACTGTCCGTCGGACAGACGTCTGTCACTTCCTACGCGGAATCCGTCGGTAATAACAGGAGCTGCAACGTCAAGCGCAATTGCTTCCGTAAACGTGCCGTTCACGTAAAGGCTTGCGTTCAATCCGTCGATTACAACGGCGATGTGTGTCAGCCATTCTGAACGCACGTCGGAAGAGAATACGTATGAGTATCCTGTACCACCTACCTTGTAGTAAAGGCGAACACGTCCGTTTGTAAATATTTCGATATTTATACCGTTTTTGCTCGTTCCGTCATAAGAGCCTACGATAACGCCGGCGCGCTGGGAATACGTGGGCTTCAGATGAATGAGCGCTTCGAATGTCATAGGCGAATTTCCGAGAGAGTCGAGAACCTTAGCATCTGCTTCGCTTTTGAATGTCAAGCCGTCAGCATCAGCAAAATTATGCGCGGTATCCTTTTTTTCGGAGGATATCTCACGGATGATGAGAGTTTTTCCGCAGACGAGACATTCTTTGTGCTTTAATCCGTTTTGCGTTTCCGTTGCAGGAGTATCTGTTATCCATTCGCTTTCTACGTGCACGAATCCCTCAAGGTAGGGATCACAGATGCTTTCCATATAGACAACGCTATAAAGAAGACCGTCAGTAGCGGAAGCAACGAATGAAATATCTCTCTTGATTTCTTCAGCCGTTCTTACGTCTGCAAAGAGTGCGACGGAATATATAGTACCCTTGAAGTACTGAGAGTTATAATATCTGTGATCTCCGCCAATCATATATCCGCTTGTAACTTCGGGAAGAGTAATAGGAAGAATCTTGGTCTGCGTTTCTTCTCCGTTGATATACAGAGTCGCAGTAAGTCCGTCTATTGTCAAAGCAATATGAATAGGCTCACCGGTTCTTAGATCTGCTTTGAAAACGCAGTTTACTCGTTCCGTGCCGTTAGTGTAGAAGAGACGGAGCTGACCGCGGCTGTAAACCTCAAGGTTGACATGAGGGCCATCACCGTTATCGTAGTTTCCTACGAGCGTTCCGATACGTCCTTCCATACCTACGGGGACTGAGAAGAGTGCCTCAAAGGTGTAAGGAGTCTTCGTTACCGCATCTGCATACTGCATAATGTTTTCAGCAAAGGTCTGGCCCATTGGACGAAGCATATCCGGTTCTTCTTCCTCAGCTTCGGCAACGAAGCTCTTTGCGTAGAGAAGTGACTCCGCATTTAACGGAGCGGAAAGATAATCCGCAAGTATCTCTTCGGCAGTTCTGACTTCTGAAAACATATAGATCGAGAAGATTTCACCGCGGAAGAAGTACTCGTTGCCTACTCTTCGGTCTCCGCCTATCATGAAGCCTTCGGTTACGTTAGGAACGTCAAGCTCCATAGTTGCGATTTCCTTAAGCTCACCGTTAACGTAAAGCCTTGCGTTTCTCTGGTCAATCGTTACGGCAATATGGACGGGATCGTCGGAGCGTATGTCTGTTTTGAATACGTACTGGCTCTTAATGTTACCGGATTTGAAATAAAGTCTCACCTTTCCCTTGGGGAATATTTCAAGGTTGATCTGATCGGCGGTGCTGCCGTCATAGTTTCCAAGAATAACGCCTACTCGGTTCTGCTCTTCTTTGGGCACGCGTATGGTTGCCTCAAAGGTAAGAGGAACGTCGGAGAGCGTTCCGACCGTTTCATTCGTAGTTGCACCGAAGCTGGCGCCTGAAACGGGGGCGGATTCCTGTTCTGTTTCTACGTAATAATAGTTGAGATAGATAAGATCGTTGCTTTCGCCGTCCATAAGAATAGCGTCGCGTTTGATTTCTTCGGCTGTCTTCGCTCTGCTGTAAAGTCCTATAGCATAAATCGAGCCTCTGAAATACTGAGAATTATCAGATCTGTTATCACCACCGATTTTGAAGTTGCTCATCGTTGCGGAAATGTCGCAGTCAAGCGTTATAGAGTCAACCGCATCTCCTGAAATATAGAGCGTTGCAACTCGTCCGTCGATTACAAGCGCGAGGTGAACGGCACCGTTGGAACGTAGGTCAGCATTGAAGAGATATGTGTAGGACGTAGTACCGTTATGGATGTAAAGACGGGGAACGCCTTGAGAATATATTTCAAAATTCAACTGTGCTGATTTCGCGCTGGAGTAGTTTCCAAAGATAACGCCGCCGCGCGCGGAAAAATTCTTCGGAAGAGAAATAATCGCTTCAATGGTCAAGGGAGTTGTTTGTACCTTGTTCAGAGAAATCGACGTCTTCTCGGTAAACGTAATGCCCATCTCATCGGCGATAGCCGTTCCGCTTTCGAGAGAAGCATAGCTTCGTGAGTACATAAGTCCTTCGGTATCCGAGGGAACTGATATGGAATCTCGTCTGAGTTCTTCAACTGTTCTCATGTCGCTAAATAGTGCAGCTGAATAGATCTTTCCCTTGAAATACTGAGTATTCTTCTGTCTTCTGTCACCGCCGATAACAAGAGTGCTGTCGAGAATAGATGGGAATGGGCGAGATAAGGTTTTTGTATCTGCCAAGCTTCCATTCAGATAAAGCGTTGCGGTATTTCCGTCAAGCGTAATCGCAACGTGCGTCAGATCTGTGCTTGCTATAGCGGTAGCAAAGAAGCACTCGCTTACAATACCGGCGTTTCTTATGTAAAGTCTGATTCTTCCGTAGGTGTGAACCTCGATGCTTATGAGATCCGTTCCCTTGTCGGAATAGTTTCCGATTATAACTCCGCCGCGCTCTGCGCTTATAGAGTTGAGCTGTATAAACGCTTCAAAGGTTGCAGGCACTGTGCTTACACCGGTATCGATCATAGTGCTAGGCGCAAAGGTGATACCTTTTTCTTCGGTAAGATCCTTTGAAAGCTCTTCCTCTGTGAGTACTGTTTCGCGAACTTCAAGAATGCATCCGCAATCGGTACATTCTCTGTGAGAGATCTCATTTGCGGTAAGAGAGCCATCTCTGTCAACTATCCATTCGCCGGGACGGTGTATAGTGCCGGTAGGGACCTGCTTATCGCAGTAGATACAGGGCAGATAATAATAACCGTGACTGTCGTCTTCAGGGATGTAGAACGTTTCTTCGCCGTAGGTATGCTCTACGATGCCGGTGGTGGAGAGGTCTGCCATG
>JAZRLJ010000088.1:0-5505 GCA_045646755.1 Eubacteriales bacterium
TATCAGGAGAAGCGATAACTACGTCGAACTCAAACCAGTTCTCAGTCTGAATCTTCTGAACGTAATCCTCAGCTCCAACGTAGTCAGCGCCTGCTGCAAGAGCAGCGTCTGCCTTGTCACCGCGAGCAAAAACAAGAGTTCTTACGGTCTTACCGGTACCGTGAGGAAGAACGATAGCGCCTCTTACCTGCTGGTCAGCGTGACGTGAGTCAACGCCGAGACGAATGTGAATTTCAACGGTCTCGTCGAACTTTGCTTTTGCGGTCTGAAGAACGAGAGCAATAGCCTCGTCAGTATCATAGAGCTTAGCCTTGTCGATAAGCTCAGTGCTTGCTTTATATTTCTTACCCATATTAGCCATTTCTGTATCCTCCTATCACTCTTCAACAGTAACGCCCATGCTGCGTGCAGTTCCTGCAACCATGCTCATTGCTGCCTCGATAGAAGCTGCGTTAAGGTCGGGCATCTTGGTTTCTGCAATCTTACGAAGCTGATCCTTGGTAAGAGTTGCAACCTTAGTCTTGTTAGGAGCAGCAGATGCGGTCTCGATACCGCAAGCCTTCTTAATAAGAACTGCTGCAGGGGGAGTCTTGGTAATAAAAGTAAAGGAACGGTCTGCGTAAACGGTGATGATAACGGGGATTATAAGACCGATATCATTCTTAGTTCTTTCATTGAACTCCTTAGTAAAGTTAGGAATAGATACACCGTACTGACCGAGTGCAGGTCCTACAGGAGGCTGGGGAGTAGCCTTGCCGGCAGGAAGCTGTAATTTAATGTAACCGGAAATTTTCTTTGCCATAATATTTACACCTCCAAATGTGGTAATTCAAACGGGAGAATTGTAAAGAATTTTTCTCCCTCCCACTAATGCTTCATGGCGAAGCGCACAAAAGGGAATACCTTATTCTGCGATACGTACATCCTGGGTTTCAACCATAATAGGAATGTCACGTCTTTCAGTGGATGCAAGAACAACGAGCTGCTTCTTGTCTTCACTGATTTCCTGAAGAGTTCCTGAATATCCTGCGAAGATACCCGAAACAACTTCAACCTTATCGCCGACCTTAAACTTAAACTCTTCAACGGGATCTACCTTGAAGATAGCAATTTCTTCGGCTGAAAGGGGAGTAGGTTCTGACCCGGGTCCTACAAAGCCCGTAACGCCCGTGATATTTCTGACAACGTGCCAGCTCTCATCAGTCATAGTCATTTTAACAAGGACATAACCGGGAAGAAGCTTAGTTTCAACAATCTTTTCTTCACCCTTATCATTGGTAACCACTGAGGTTTCAACAGGAACCTGAACGTCATAAATAAGATGACCGAGTCCGCGGTTCTCAACAATCTTCTCAATGCTGACCTTTACCTTGTTCTCATAGCCCGTGTATGTGTGAGCAACGTACCATCTGGGACCGAGGTTTTTCTCATTTATATTACTCATACCAAGCCTCTTAGCCTATAAGACCTGCAAGAGAGTTAATTATAAGAGAGCAAACGGTATCAACAACTGCAATTGCCAAACCTACTGCAACTACGGTTGCAAGAACAAGCTTGGTGCTCTTCTTAAGATCCTCTTTGGAAGTCCATACAACCTTCTTCATTTCGCCGACAACATCTTTAAAGAATTTCTTAATTCTCTTGCCGACTCTTACGAAAAAGTTGGGTTTCTTTTCAACCGGCTTAATCTTTTTCTTGTTTTCCTTGACGGGGGTATCAACTACCTCTTCGTCAATGGAAGGATTCATTTTTTCTTCTGCCATTGTAAACAATCCTCTCTAAATCAAATTATTTAGTTTCTTTGTGCAAAGTGTGTTTGCGGCAGAAACGGCAGAACTTGTTCATTTCAAGTCTGTCCGGATCGTTTTTCTTGTTTTTCTTTGTGTCATAATTTCTCTGTTTGCATTCTGAGCACGCTAAAGTAATTTTGACTCTCATATCGGCACCTCCTAATAGATTCGGGATAACCCGTAAATACCTCCCTCAGCTGCTGACTTGCGTATACTTTGTCCCAAAAATAAGCAACACAAAAAAAGCCCTCAGTCAGAGGTACCCTCATTATAACACCTATTTTACGAAAAGTCAATACTTTTTTAAAAAATATAAAATTTATGTTGAAAAAATATTACATATATGCTAAAATGTATGGTATACGTTAGAAAGGATATCGTTATGAACATTTGCATACTTGATAAATCCTCAATGGGGGATGATACCCCTTTTGAACCGATATTCAAATTCGGACAGGTGGAAATTTACAATTCAACCTCACTGCTCGAATTGGCCTCAAGAGTAGAAAATGCAGAAATTATAATAACCAATAAGGTAAAAATCACAGATGAGATAATTTCCGGAGCAAAAAATCTAAAGCTAATTTGTGTTTTTGCAACAGGATTTGACAATATAGACTTAGTATCCGCCCGTAAGCATTCCGTTGCCGTCTGTAACGTCCCCGGATATTCCACAAACAGTGTAACGCTTCTGACGGTATCGACAGCCCTCGCTCTTTTCTCGCATCTCAAGGAGTATAGCAAGTACGTTACATCAGGAAAATATACAGACTCAGGAATAGCAAACAGACTAATCCCCGTTTTTCATGAGTTAAACGGAAAGACCTGGGGAATAGTAGGACTTGGCAATATAGGAAAAGCTGTTGCAAAGGTTGCGTCCTCTTTTGGTATGAAAATTCTTGTAAACAAGAGAACCCCCACAGACGAATACGAATGCGTTGACATAGATACACTATGTAGAGAAAGCGATATTATAAGCCTTCACTGTCCTCTAAATGACGAGTCAAAAAATCTGATAAACAAAAAAAGGCTCTCTATCATGAAAAAAAGTGCAGTTCTGGTCAATGAGGCAAGAGGCGCAGTGGTTGACGAAAAAGCCGTAGCCGATGCCATAGAAAACGGTACAATAGCGGCATTTGGATGTGATGTTTACTCCGTTGAGCCTTTTACGGCAGAGCATCCATACACAAAAATAATGAATTTACCTAACGTTATATTAACACCTCATGCAGCATGGGGAGCATACGAAGCCAGAGAACGTTGCGTTAATACAATAGTAAAAAACATAGAAAGTTTCTTGGATAAAAAAACATTAAATCGCGTTGATATTTAAGAGAAGAATACACAAATTTAAATTACAAGGAATATTGCAGATGAAGAAATACTGTATAGGAATAGACCTCGGCGGAACCTTTATAAAGGGTGGCGTCGTAGACACTGAAGGAAATATAATAGCGTTTGATAAGACACCGACAGAAGTAGTAAAAGGAAATCTTGCTATATGTGAAAACATTGCATCACTCATCGAAACGCTCATCACAAAAGCAAACATAAGCAGAGAAGAAATAACAGGCATAGGCGCAGGTGCGCCCGGAATGATTGACACTAAGGACGGAGTTTTAAAGTGCGCTGAAAACCTTCTTATTGAAAACTTTCCGATGGCAAAAACACTTAAAAAGCTTACCGGATTTGAAGTCAAGATGGCAAACGATGCTAACGCAGCAACTCTTGGCGAGGTAAAATTCGGCGCAGCAAAAAACAAGGAAAACGTTGTTATGCTCACCCTCGGCACAGGTGTAGGTGGCGGAATTGTCTGCAACGGTCAGCTTGTCGAAGGAAATGAAGGTGCGGGAGCTGAGCTTGGACATACCGTCATCGCCATGGGAGGCGAGCCTTGCACCTGCGGAAGACGCGGCTGTGCAGAAGCTTACGCATCTGCGACTGCTCTCATAAGAGAAACAAAAAAGGCTATGAACAATCACAAAGATAGCAAAATGTGGGAGATAGGCATCGATAACGTTGACGGAAAAACAGCTTTTGACTTTGCGGATACCGACAAATACGCAAAAGAGGTTGTAGATAATTACATTTTCGCTCTTGCTACTATAATTGTTAATTTTGCAAACACGTTCCGTCCCGATGCGATTATACTCGGCGGCGGTGTATGTGCCCAGGGAGATAGCCTTATTAAGCCTCTAACAGAAATCGTTAACAAGGAAATATACGGTGGACCTCTTGGGCCTCAGGTGTCTGTTCTTGTTGCCGAGCTCGGCAACAGTGCGGGAGTATTGGGCGCCGCAGCTCTCCTTATGTAATAATTTAAAAAGAATGGGTGATTTTGCATCTTAGCAAAATCACCCATTTTCTATTTTTTAAAAGCATCGTACAGCATCGAAAATATACCGCAACAAATACCGCCTATAGGAAAAACCGCCCATGCCGGATGCCATGCATTAAAGAAAAAGCCAAACATCAAAAACAGCGCTGTCGCACCCATCATTATTGCGCCGCATATAGCATCCGCAATGCTTTTGTTTTTCTTTATTTTTTCATTTTCCTCAGAGGAACAGAAGCCTTCGTTTTTACATTCTTCATTATATCCTGCAACGTTGTACTTAGAATATAAAATTCCACTGTACACGTAAAGAAAAACCGCAACAGTCACCAAGGACATAAAAATTCCGACGGTAAGATGCTCCCAAAGTGTCTTGTCAAATCCGACAGGAATAGATTTTTCGCTATAATTGGTTATAATGATAAAGATAAGCCCTAAAACAATCAAGCCGGTCGCTATAATGATATACCACGAAAATTTTCTTGAAAACGACTTTATTGCATCGGAAGGATACGGTGCAACGCTTGGGTTTTCACGCATAAACGAGGTATGACTTATCCCTTGAAAAACAAACAGAGCAACTGCAGAAAATATAAATAAAAATAGCAGTACAACCGAGATAAGCTCAAGAGAAGGGAAGGCACCAAGGAACAAAACCTGCGTTACTCCCATAAGAATTAACGCTACCCCAAGTGCAACAAACAGAGCAAATTTATTCATGTGTCTGTCATAAGATTTGTTGTCATCAGTCAATTTTTTTGGACAGCTCTCAGCAACCTCGCTTTGACAAGGATCTTTTCTCACCAACGTATCAAGGTCACATCCAAAAATATCGCATATACGTATAAGCAGTTCCGCATCGGGAACAACCGCACCGTTTTCCCATCTGGAAACCGTTTGCCGAGTAACAAAGAGTCTCTCTGCAAGTTCTTCTTGTGTCAGGTTAAGCTTCTTTCTGTAAAAAGCAAAGTTTTCTGCAAATTTCATCATTTAGCCTCCATAAAAGCTACTGAAAAAAATTATATTACAACTTCTAAAATTAATCAAGCAATTATATCAGTCATACGGCCACTTATATGTAACACGACATGTTACATCGAAAGAAAAACGAACCAAAACTAGTTATAAAGCAATCAAAATGCAAAGTTATATAGGCAGAATGAGATCAGCTCTTAAAGCCTTCAAGCATCGACATTCTTTTTGTAGAATACAAATAGGCTTTTTCAAAGTTGAACAGCTCTTTATAGCAATGCTCAAGGTCTGTATAAATTCCAAACATAACAAAGGCGTTATATCCCTCATGCTTTGCCATATCCTCTGCTTCACTGAGAATTTTAGCAGCTGATTGATAATCACGTTCTTTGATTTTCTTTTTAGCAT
>JAZRLJ010000089.1:0-3172 GCA_045646755.1 Eubacteriales bacterium
CCCTAGATTAAACGCCTTAACAGTATATCACATTTATCACGCGGTGTCAATATATTAAATTTCAAAATTTTGTCAAAATAGTCTTTTTAAAAAAATTACTTGATTTCTTACTGAAAATATGTTATATTGTGTATGGTTAAAACTTTAACAATAATTTATAGGAGATATCAAAGTGAAAAAAGAAATTACGTTAGATGCTTCAGGGCATCGCAAGTTTGGCATACGTGACAAGCTTGCTTATGCAGCCGGTGACCTTGGCTGTAATATGAGCTTCTCGCTTAAGAGCACGGTACAGACCTTCTGGCTTGTATTTATGATGCTTGAGACGGGATTGCTTTCAATTCTTCTGCTTATCGTTCAGATATGGGACGCTGTAAACGACCCGCTTATCGGTACTCTTATCGATAACGATAACAGAAAATACAAAATGGGTAAGTTTAAGACCTATATACTTATCGGCGCGATAGGACTTCTCGTCGGCGGCGCGGCAGTATTCCTTCCGTTCCCGAAGGCGCCCGTAGTCCTCAAGGCTATTCTTTTCGTTCTCGGGTACATAGTTTGGGATGCGTTCTATACTATTGCTAACGTTCCTTACGGCTCAATGCTTTCACTCGTAACCGAGGATCCCGGCGAGAGAGCTCAGCTTTCTACATGGCGTTCTATCGGTTCTATGATAGGAAATATGCTTCCTATGGTTATTCTTCCTATGCTTATCTGGAAGAAGGTAACCTACGCTGCTGACGGCAATACCGATTTTCTCGACAGCATAGAAATTCCCGAGGAATCCAAGGACCTCTTCACTCCTGACAAGTTCCAGGTAAATCCCGAGACAGGTAAGGCGTACGAGGTAGGCGAGGAGATTCTCAGTCCTCTTACGGGTGAGCCTATAGAGATTCTTCTCGGTAACAGAGTGTTCTTTGCAGCTCTTATAATGGGTGTTATCGGCTTCCTTGCATTCATTTTTATGCTAAAGATGATTACCGTTCGTGTTGACGAGAGCACCGTTAAGACTAACGAAAAGGGCGAGAAGATGAACGTTCTCAGCTCCTTTGGTAAGTTTATGAAGAACCGTCCCGCAGTCGGCGCGACTCTCGCGGCTATGGGTATGTTCCTCGGAATGAACGCTGCCGCTACCGCAAACACCATAATGTTTGCTACCTATTTCAAAATGGCGTCTATGTCGGGTATCGTTCAGATGATAGGATTCTTGCCTATGTTCATTTTTATGCCCTTCATAACCAAGATAGTTGAGAAGTACGGTAAGAAGGAAGCGTCTGTTTTCGGAACTATCGGCTCCGTTATCGGCGGTATTATAATGCTTATATTCCCGATGATTTCAAACGTTACCTTGTCGCTTGTCGTATATCTTCTCGGCCTTGTAGTGTTCGGAATCGGTATGGGCGTTTACACTTGTGTATCATGGGCGATGATGGGTGACGCTATTGACTATAACGAGTGGAAATTCGGCACTCGTGAGGAGGGAACCGTTTACTCTCTTCATTCCTTCTTCAGAAAGCTCGCGCAGGGCGTAGGTCCTTCTATGGTTCTTCTTATCATGGGCTGGCTTGGATATCAGTCTAAGTACGGAACTATAGGACAGTCACCTACAACCGCGCACAATATGTGCTGGCTCGTTGCGGGACTTTATCTCTTCAGCGCAGTTCTTCAGTTTATCGGACTTGCTATTGTCTACAATCTTGATAAGAAGACTCTCAATCAGATGAACGAGGAGCTTGCGGCAAGAAAGGCGTCCGAAATCGAAGAATAATTAAAATACATTGAGGCGTTTGACCCTTCGGCAAACGCCTTTTTGGAGTAAAATCTATGCGGTAGTAAGCCGCATATTAAAGAATAAGGAGAATTTTATGAGAAACATTCAGAGCATTAACGCCGATTGGCTTTTTGTTAAGGATACCTCTGATATAAGCGTGAGAGAGGGAGTACGCATTGACCTTCCTCATACATGGAACGCCGAGGACGGCTTCGACGGTGGAAACGACTATTTCCGTGGCTCTTGTCTTTACGTTAAGACTCTTGATAAGGCGTCTCTTCCCGAGGCAGACCTCTACTATATCGAGTTTGAGGGTGCAAATGCATCTGCAGACGTATTTGTAAACGGAAAGAAGCTTTGCCACCACGACGGTGGTTATTCAACTTTCCGTGTAAACATTACCGAGGACATTACCGATAAGACGGAAATCGCAGTTATCGTTGATAACTCTCAGAATGAAACCGTATATCCCCAGATGGCAGACTTTACCTTCTACGGAGGTCTTTACAGAAACGTAAATCTTATCGCAGTAAACAAGGCTCACTTTGACCTTGACTATTACGGCGCTCCCGGTATAAAGATTACCCCCGCAGTCGAGGGTAAGGACGCTAAGGTAACCGTTGAGGCGTACGTAAAGAATCTCGGCGAGACTCAGACTCTCGTTTATACGATATACGATAAGGAAGAAAACGAGATAGCGAAAATTGAAACTGCCGAAGCGGTTGCGGAGTTCAAAATAGAGAACGTTCACCTTTGGAACGGACGTAAAGATCCCTATCTTTATTGCTGTGAGGTTGAAATCGTTGAGAACGGAGAAGTTCTTGACAACGTATGCTCCCGTTTTGGCTGCCGTACCTTTGAGATAGATCCCGATCGTGGATTTATACTTAACGGAGAGGAATATCCTCTTCGCGGAGTGTCGCGCCATCAGGACAGATGGGGCGTAGGAAACGCTCTTCTTCCCGAGCATCACGTAGAGGATATAGACCTTATATGCGAGGTGGGAGCTACCACTATCCGTCTTGCTCACTATCAGCACGCTCAGTATTTCTATGACCTCTGCGACGAGAGAGGTCTGGTTATATGGGCTGAAATTCCTTATATTTCAAGACATATGCCCACAGGCCGTGAAAATACAATAACACAAATGAAGGAACTCATCTCTCAGAACTATAACCACCCATCAATTGTGGTTTGGGGACTTTCTAATGAAATTTCTATTGCTGGTTCTGACAATGACCTTCTTGAAAACCACAAGATTCTTAACAATCTTTGTCATGAAATGGATAAGACTCGTCTTACAACTATCGCAGCAGTTTCAATGTGTAAGATGGACGATCCCTATCTTCAGATTCCCGACGTTGTTTCCTATAACCACTATTTCGGTTGGTACGGTGGCGA
>JAZRLJ010000090.1:0-2960 GCA_045646755.1 Eubacteriales bacterium
AGGTAACCATAGTGAAAAATTCGGGATATTTCTCATAAATCCACTGAGCTATCGCGTCGGGATTATACATAAAAATTCTATCAGCCTTTTTGCCGCCGAGCTTTTCCTCTGCGTACTTTACGAGAGTTTCGTTTGCGGGAGTAGCGCACTTAGGAGGCTCAATTCCTATAATCTCTGCAAGAGCTGCGCAAAGAGTGTCAAGTGATGTTTCGTTAATGTTAGCGTTCATTTTCTTCTCCGTTTAAATTTTAATTTCTTGGATTTGTCTGTTTTTATAGATTGTGTAGTGGTCATATCCGAGACTCTTCAGCATTTCAATGCCGAGAGGCACGTTTTCGGAAATCATATCGGGTCTATGGGTATCCTGACCTATAGTAACGTTTTTTCCGCCAAGGTCACGGTAAAGAGAGAAAAGCCATTCCGACTGCATGGTGTAATTCTTAAAACCGGCAACGTTCATCTCAAGAGATGCGCCTTTGTCGATAACTATCTTCATTATCGCGGCAATCTCGTCCTTATAATTCTTCATTTCGGTCTTTCTCTTATATCTTCCCGTCATATATCTTGCCGGGCAGACTATGTGAGCAAGAACGTCGTAATCAAAAGCCTTTGCCGTATTGGTAAGAATCTTAAAATAGTCCTCGAAGTACTCGTCAAGCTCCCAGTCGGCAACCTGATCTTCAAAAAACTCTATTCTGCTGTAAAATCTCTTATATTTTTCCCAAACGGCACCGTGAATCGAACAAAGCACGACGTCAAAGTCGCAAACGGAAAGAACTTCCTTTGCCTTTTCGGGATTTGCAAGATATCCGCCAAGCTCAATTCCCGTAAAAAGCTCGAGCTTTCCTGCGTATTTATCACGAGCTTCAAGCAAATCAGCAACCGATTTTTTTATTCTGTTATATGTATCCCTCTCCTCGTAATATTCCATATCGGCGTGGTCGGTGAGAGCAAAGCCTGCAATACCCTTGTCAAGAGCGAAGCCGCACAGCTCGTCAACGGTTCCCTTACCGTCCGAATTTACCGAATGAACGTGAAAGTCGTATATCATAATATTCTCCTTTTATCTTATGGGGCAATTTTACCATACTTTTAAATTAAAGTCAACATAGTGTAAAACATTTTCACACCTTTTGCCAAATATGTTTTACAATCCCACAATATCTCAATTGTATACATTGAGTAAACCTATTGCCTTTTTTGTTTTTATGTGTTATAATGTGCGTATTATAAATTTTACATTAGTGAGGTATCATCATTGAACTGGGAAGTTTTTGTTCTGATTTTATATTTTGTAGCTATGCTCGGCATAGGCGTATATTTCTTCATCCGTTCTAAAACAAAAACCGACAAGGACTACTTCCTTGGCGGAAAATCAATGGGCCCCTGGGTAACCGCAATGAGCGCTCAGGCATCCGATATGAGCGCATGGCTGCTGATGGGACTGCCCGGAAGCATTCTTGCCTTCGGTCTCGGACAGGCTTGGATAGGTATAGGTCTTGCGCTCGGTACTGCGGCTAACTGGATATTTATGGCGCGTCGTCTCCGCCGCTTCTCTGAGGCTGCAGGCGACTCTATAACTCTCCCTCAGTATCTCTCAAACAGATTTTTAACCAAGAATAAGTCGCTTCAGGTTACCTGCGCTGTGGTATTTCTCGTTTGCTTCACACTCTACGTTGCATCAGCTTTCGTAGCAGGAACGAACGTATTTATGTCTCTTTTCAAAATCGAGAAAACCGCCGCTATGCTTATATTCGCAGCTATACTTATCATATACACCTTCCTTGGCGGATACAAGGCTGTATGCTGGACAGACTTCTTCCAGGGTCTGCTTATGCTTGCTGCTGTTCTCGCAGTTCCGATTATTATAGTTATCACCAAGGACCTCAACTGGTCGCTTCTTGACAGCACCGTTATCTCAAACGACGGAACGTCTTATGCATTTACAACCAATCTCTTCAAAGCTCCCTTTACCGAGATAGTGAGCGGTCTTGCATGGGGTCTCGGCTACTTCGGTATGCCTCACATTCTCGTGCGCTTTATGGCAATCAAGAAAAGCTCAATGGTTAAAAAGTCCGCAACCGTAGCTATCGTATGGGTTGTTCTCGCTCTCGTAGCGGTAATCTTCATCGCTCTCTTCGGCAGAATGATCGTAGGCGAGGAGCTTCTCAAGGACGGAAAGCAGAGTATGGTATTCGTCGAGCTCTCAAGACTTCTCTTCCCTGCGGCAATTTCGGGAATTCTTCTCTCCGCAATAATCGCAGCTTCAATGTCAACCGCAGACAGCCAGCTTCTCGTAGCTTCCTCTTCCTTTACCTCGGATATTTACAAACCCCTCATTCGCAAGAATGCTTCCGACAAGGAAATTATGTGGATAGGCAGAGGAGTAGTTATACTCGTAGCAATCGTAGCCTTCTTTATCGCAAACAGTAAGAGCGAAGGCGCTCAGGCAATTATGAACCTCGTCGAAAACGCTTGGGCAGGATTCGGCTCTGCTTTCGGTTCCGTTATGATTCTCTCGGTATTCTGGAGAAGATTTACTTACAAGGGAGCTCTTGCAGGCGTTATCGCAGGCGCGCTCACCGACGTAATCTGGTTTATCTTCCTCACCACCCCTACCGGAATTTACGAAATAATTCCCGGATTTGCAGTAAGCATGATTGCGGCGGTAGTAACAACTCTTCTCGACAAAGAGCCCTCAAAGGAGGTCACCGATATATTTGATGCGGCAACCGCTCCCGAGGTCGAATAAAATCGCGAAAGCTGAGCTTGATGTAATTCAAGCTCGGCTTTTTTTGTTTAAGAAAAATTTAACAAAAAAGTTAACAAATATTTTGTTCTTATTCCTTGACTTTATCGCAAACAGAATATATAATATTTAATGCACACCTTGATATGTGATATCTAAAAATTACGACGTTTTACTTCTTTGGAAAGGGAGGATAATGCCCGATGGATAA
>JAZRLJ010000091.1:0-9365 GCA_045646755.1 Eubacteriales bacterium
TTTTATTTTATATCAATTAGCCGCCGATTCGTTTTTCAAACATATGGATAGATAAAATATATAAAAAGACTTGAATTATTATTCCGAGCGTGTTATAATTTAAATATTATAATATTTTTACGGGGATCGTTATGAAAATCAAGCCTTTTGAGAAGAAAATATACCTAGCATCTCCTACTATGCACGGTGAAGAGCTACAGTATGTAATCGAGGCGTATGAGACCAACTGGATGTCAACGGTCGGCAAGAATATTGATGAGCTCGAGAAGATTGCTGCCGGAAAAGCAGAGATGAAATATGGCGTGGCTCTTTCCTGCTGTACTGCAGCACTTCACCTTGCTGTCAAGCATGCAGGCGAGACTCTTTACGGCAAGCCTGCTATCGGTCACGGCGCGCTTGAGGGTAAGTGCGTTTTTTGCTCGGATATGACCTTTGATGCGACTCTTAATCCTGTGATATACGAGGGAGGCATTCCCATATTTATTGATACCGCTACTGACTCATGGAATATGGATCCTGTGGCTCTTGAAAAGGCGTTTGAAATTTACCCTGATGTAAAGCTTGTCGTATCTGCCGAGCTTTACGGATTCCCCGGACGTATAGATCTCATTAAAGAAATCTGCGAGAAGCACGGCGCTCTTCTTGTTGAGGATGCAGCAGAGGCTATGGGCGCAACCCTTAACGGTAAGCAGTGCGGCTCATTCGGAGACTATTCCGCTGTAAGCTACAACGGTAATAAGATAATTACAGGCTCGTCGGGAGGCTGCCTTCTTACTAACGATGTTGAAGTTGCTAACAAGGCTCGCAAGTGGTCTACTCAGAGCCGAGAGGATGCTCCTTGGTATCAGCACGAGGAGGTTGGCTACAACTATCGTATGAGCAACGTTATAGCAGGTGTAGTGCGCGGTCAGTATCTTCACCTCGAGGAGCATATAGCACAGAAAAAAGCGATTTATATGCGATATAAGGAAGGACTTAAGGATCTTCCTATAAAAATGAACCCCTACGATGAGAATACAATGGAGCCTAATTTCTGGCTTTCCTGTATGATAATAGACGAGGATGCTATGTGTAAGCAGGTGCGAAGCGATAATGACGCCTGCTACGTCTCCGAGGACGGTAAGAGCTGTCCTACCGAGATCCTCGAGACTCTGGCAAAATACAATGCCGAGGGCAGACCGATATGGAAGCCTATGCACATGCAGCCTATGTACAGAATGAATCCATTCATTACACGCGACGGTAACGGAAGAGCGCGTACCAATGCATACATAGCGGGCGGCTGCGCCGACGTCGGAGCAGACATTTTCGCAAGAGGACTCTGTCTTCCCAGTGATAATAAGATGACACCTGCCGAGCAGGACGTAATAATCGAAATAATTAAATCATGTTTTTGAGGTACATATAAATGAGAAAAATTCAGCTTTTTATAAAGAGAGCATTTGATATTTTTGCCTCTCTCACTCTCATAATCATTCTTACAGTTATACCGGTGTTCATTATCGTGCCTATTCTTATCCGCCTTACCTCTAAAGGACCTGCGGTGTTTACTCAGGAGCGCGTTGGTAAGAACGGCAAGGTATTTAAGATTTACAAGTTCAGAACTATGAGAATCCCCGAGGACAGCCTTGACGAAAACGGCAATCAGCTTCTTCCGAAGCAGCGTATAACCAAGGTTGGTAAATTCCTCAGAAAAACCAGCCTTGACGAGCTTATGCAGCTTTTCAATATTCTTGGCGGTTCGATGAGTTTTGTAGGTCCTCGTCCGACCCTTCCTTATCAGGTTGAAAGGTATGACGAACGTCAGAAGAAGAGACACGATATGCGTCCGGGTGTTACCGGCTGGGCTCAGGTTAACGGAAGGAACGAGCTGACCTGGACAGAAAAAATAGAATTCGATGTAGAGTACATAGAAAAATTCAGCCTTTGGTTTGATATAAAGGTTTTCTTCAAGACCGTAGCTGTTGTCCTCGGAATGAAGGGCATAGCCTTTACCAAGGACGATGCTATAAATGCAAAAGAACCTGCAGAATCAAAGGAACCGGCAATCGTTGCTATAGCTTCATCAGAAAATACTGCTACGAAGGAGAATAACTAATGAAAAAGGCTCTTGTACTTTGCGGAGGAATTCCTCAGATAGCGCTCATAAATGAACTTAAAGGGCGCGGAGTTTATACTATTCTTGCCGATATGAACGAAAATGTGAAGGCGAAGGAATATGCAGACAAGTTTTATAAGGTTTCTGTTCTTGACGTAGAAGCTATAAAGCAGGTTGCGATTGATGAGAAGGTTGATTTTCTTATTACCGTTTGCGCAGACCAAGTGCTTGAGGTTGTTGCGAAAATTGCCGAGGAGCTCGGACTTCCTTGGTATATAGATGCTAAAACGGCTGAAAACGTTTCCAAAAAATCTTATATGAAGAGAATTTTCTGGGATAATGGCGTTCCTACCACTAAGTATGTAATACTTGATAAATACGATGCCGAGAGTGTTAAGGAGCTTAATTATCCACTTATTGTTAAGCCGGTTGACGCTTATAGCTCCCGTGGCGTACGCAAGGTGTCAAACGAAGAAGAGCTTAAGGAAGCAATTCTCGTAGCTACCGACATCAGCCGTACCAAGACCGCTATAGTAGAGGAATTTTTCGAAGGTGACGAAATCAGCGTTGACATATACGTTGAGGGGGGAAAAGCTAACGTTCTTTGCCTTACAAACATTTACAAAATAGGTGAGGACGGAAAGTTTATAATAAACAGAAGCCGTATTCCCGCAGACGTATCGTCAGATATCGAAAATCAAATATCCGAAACGGTACAGAAGATTGCTACTGCCTTCGGACTTAAAGATACTCCTATGCTTGTTCAGCTTATTTCAAACGGTGAAAAAATATCCGTAATTGAATTTTGCGCAAGA
Source organism: Eubacteriales bacterium (assembly GCA_045646755.1). Lineage (GTDB taxonomy): Bacteria > Bacillota > Clostridia > Oscillospirales > CAG-272 > UBA1740. The sequence continues at coordinate 2,914 of JAZRLJ010000091.1, forward strand.
ACCGGCGGCGGAATTAAATTCCAGATGATAAAGAAATTTTCCGGCTTTGACGTAGTTAAGGCTGTCGTAGACCTTACGCTTGGAGATAAGCCTCACGTCGCGGAGATAAAAAAAGCCGAAAAGATAACCGTAAACGAATTCGTATATTGCTATCCCGGAACGCTCGACCATACCGAAGGCTTTGAAGAGCTGCGCTGCGAGGGAGTAATCTACGATTATTCCGAATTCAAAATGCCCGGTAGTTCCTTTGGCGAAATAAAGGGCAGCGGAGATAGAGTAGCCTTCTACGGAATAGAAGCTGACACCGAGGAAGAGCTCAAAGAAAAGAGCCGAATAGCTAATGAGAGAATCCGCGCAATAAGCACAGACGGAAAAGACATTATCAGGCACGACCTGATAGCTAAATTTTATTCTTAAAGGACTGTTTAAATGAACGTTTTATTCGTATCTATAAGCTCGATAGAGCACGCAAGTAAGCATTCAATATCCCTTGACCTCTTACACGAGTTTCAGAGGAACGGTCATAATGTATACATAGTTGCGGCATTGCAGAAAAGGGATAATGGAGAAACAAATCTTGCCGAAGAGGCGGGATGCAAGGTTCTTCGTGTCAAGATAGGTAATAACAAAAAGACAGGTCCTATCCGTAAGGGTATAACGACGGTTACTATGCCGGGAAAGTATATCAAGGCTATCAAGAAATATTTTTCCAACGTTAAGTTTGACCTCGTAATGTATCCGACACCCCCTATCACATCTGCAAAAATAGTTAAATTTGTAAAAAAGCGCGATAATGCAAAAACGTATCTGCTTCTTAAGGATATTTTTCCGCAGAATGCCGTTGATATCGGTATGATGTCGAAGAGAGGAATAAAGGGGATTCTTTACCGCTATTTCCGTAAGGTAGAGAAGAAGCTCTATAATCTTTCGGATATGATAGGTTGTATGTCCGAGGCGAATGTTAACTACGTCTTAAAGCATAATCCTGAAATTCCTGCAGAAAAGGTTGAGGTTTGTCCTAATTCTATAGAAATTCAGGATATGTCAATCTCTCGTGAGGAGAGGGAAGAGGTGCGTGCAAAGTATAGTATTCCCCTCGATAGGAAGGTTTTTGTTTACGGTGGAAATCTGGGAAGACCCCAGGGAATTCCCTTTCTCATTGAGTGTCTTAAGGCGCAGAAGAAAAATAAAAACGCCTACTTTTTGGTTGTAGGCGATGGAACGGAATATAAAAAGCTTGATGCGTTCTTTATGGAATTCGCCCCTGAAAATATGAAGCTTATGAAGAGAATTCCTAAGGAAGATTATGACAGAATGGTAGCTGCCTGCGACGTTGGAATGATATTCCTCGACCACAGATTTACTATTCCTAACTTCCCGTCAAGACTCCTTGCGTATATGCAGGCAGGAATTCCTACACTTGCTGTAACCGACCCTAATACCGACGTTGGAACCGTAATTGAAAACGGCGGTTTTGGTTGGTGGTGCGAGAGTAATGATGTTACTGCTTTCTCTGCAAAGGTGGTTGAGGCAGAAAGTGCTGATCTTACCAAAATGGCAGAAAATGCAAAGAAATATCTTGAAGAAAATTATACGGTAGAACGCGCTTATAAAACAATAGAAAAAAGCCTTTTGGAGAAAAGATGAAATACCTAGTCATAGATGTTGCTGCCGAGCACGGCGGTGCGCTTTCTATTCTAAAGCAGTTTATATCAAAATTCAAAGAGGACAAGGAAAACGAATATACTGTCCTTGTCAGCCTTCTTGATTTCGAGGATACAGATAACGTAAAATTTGTAAAGATGCCTTGGGTAAAAAAATCTAAGCTTCACAGAATGTATTTCGACAGACTTTTTATTAAGAAGCTTGTCAAAAGGTACAAACCGGATGTGTTGCTTTCTTTGCAAAACAAGGGATTCAGAATTAAGAATCTAAGACAAGAGATTTATTTTCACAATGCACTCTTTATATGTGAAAAGAGATTCTCTCTTAAAGAGTCAAGAAGTCTTTGGGTATACCAGAACGTAATATCCAAAATGACTAGAAAAAGCTTGAAATACGCTGACAAAATCATAGTACAAGCTGACTGGATAAGAAGGGGTCTTGCTGATAAATGGAATATAGACAAAGAAAAGATATTTGTTGAGCGTCCCGATATAAACCCTATTTTCAAGACAGTTAGCAATAATGCAGATGAAGATTCAAAAAATCTTTTTTATCCGGCAAATTTCAGTTCTTATAAAAATCATGCGGTTCTTATTCGAGCTTGTACACAGCTTTGGGACGAGCTGGGAAACGATGCTTTTTCTCTTACGCTTACAGGTACGGAAGAAAAATTTCCTATCTCTCTTAAATCACTGATTGCAAGCAAAAATTATCCCATTTGTTTTGTTGGTGCGCTTTCCCCTGAAGAAATGAAGGCTATGTACGAAAAATCAATATTGGTTTTTCCTTCTTATATAGAGACGGTAGGTTTGCCACTCGTTGAGGCAAGAACGCTTTTGCGTCATATTATTGCAGCGGATTGTGAATATGCTCATGAGAGCATTGGCGAATATGATAGGGCTTCATACTTCCATCCGTTTGACGTGGATGCTCTAAAAGCGCAGATAGAATCTGTTTAGTCTAAATCTATTACCATTCATATAATGAGGTGTTTTCGAAAATGCGAACATCCAAATATTTTTCCGGAAACATAATGCTTGTCTACGCAGCAATTGTTATGTTATCCTTTCTTTGCCAAATATTTGAGTTTACCGCCCCGGTTAACATAATGTATATAATATCACTGTTGCTGGTGCTTTGTTCTTATTTGATTAGCGGCGGAGTGAACATAATTACATATGCAATAATATTTCTTGTCGGACTCGCTTCTCTTGTAGATGGTTTGCTGAGTGATATGGACTACTACACGCACGTGCTGATAACGCTCTGTATATTTATATGTATCGAGGTCGGTCCGAACATAAGAATAACTCTGAAAACGTTCAAAATAATAGCTAACATGTTTTTTGTAACGGCTTTGATATTATTGGTGGCATATTACCTTGGACCGTTGAAATCGACATATTTCGGTTTGCAGAACGCTATATGTCTTAATATGCTTAATCCAAATGCGGCAGGATTATGGGTTACCTGTATTTTTATAATCCTTCTTTACTCCTCCTTTCTTTTTAAGAAATTCAAGCGTGTGTTTTTTTGGGGAGTAGCACTGGGGTTACTGCCTATAATTTTGGCAACACAGTCTAGAAATTCCTTTTTTGCGTGTGTTTTCTTTATTGCCGGATTGTTTTTTACGAAGCTGTTCAACATAAAAAAAGTCCCTAAATTTGTACTGGCGATATTGGCTGTACTCCCTCTTATAGTTTTCTGGTTTTATATGTTTGTTGTTATAGAAAATATGAGCTTCTGGCAAGAATTATTTTCAATCGAATCAATAAACAAGGGCATCGGAACGCGAGTTGATATATGGCAAAGGGTCATTAACAATTTCGATAATTGCTTCTGGCTTGGAGATTATCACAAATATTACAATTCACAGCAACACAATTCGCTTCTTACTATTTTTTGCCGTTTCGGCGGTATCGTTACGGTTTTAGCTTGTATTTCTATTTATCAATCTCTTAAAAACTTACAGGACAATTCTTCATTCTATGCAGCACTAAGTATGAGTGCAATATACTTTACCGGTTGCTTTGAAGCTTCCATCTTTGTTGGAATTGCCGGAATGTATCTGATGCTTATTCTTATACCGGCATGTGCATCTGCCGAGAATAACGAAAAAAAGGTTTCATTAGATGCATTGGAATAAAACACAAGCAGACAAATAAATGCTGAAAGGTATATATGAAAAAAATAAAACTTGATCAAATAAAAAGGGGCGCCTTGATATCCTATTTTACAATGGCGTTCAATATAATTGCCGGGCTTATCTATATACCTTGGATGGTGTCAAAAATTGGCCAGTCCGATTATGGTTTATACACGCTTGCTAATTCGCTTGTTGCAATATTTATGTTGGATTTTGGCTTGGGTTCGGCTGTTTCAAGATACATATCAAAGTATAGAGCCGAAGGCAAGACCGAAGAAATAAGCAATATAATGGGTGTAATTTATAAGTTATACATCTACATTGATATCGTTATACTTGCAGTGCTGGCAGTTTTATACTTTTTTATCGGAGGTATTTACGCTGAGTTAACCCCTGAAGAGCTCGATAAGTTTCAGGATCTTTACATTATAGTAGTTGCATATCAGATAATTGCCTTTCCGTGCGCTCCACTTGATGGCATTCTCAATTCTTATGAAAAATTCACACAGCTTAAGCTGTGTAACCTTTTATACAGAGTTCTCTCAGTAGTTGCAGTGGTTGTTATTCTGATATTCTCTTCGGATGTAAGAGTAGTCATACTTGTAAATGTATTAACTCACTTGGCAACCATTCTTGTGAAATTTATATTAACAAAAAAATACGTTCCGTTAAAGGTTAATTTCAGAGCAAGCGGACGTACCCTTTATAAAACACTTTTTAGCTTTACAGCATGGACCACTGTGATCAGCATCATGCAGCGCTTTACACACAGCTTTGCTCCTTCTGTGCTTGGAATAACATCGGGTACGTTGGCAATAGCTCTCTATGCGCCAGCCGTCACTCTGGAAGGATATTTTTACACACTTGGAATGTCGGTTAACGGTTTGTTTTTGCCGCGTGTATCCCGTCATATAGCTAACAAAGATGATGATAGTATATTGAAATTGATGATAAAGGTTGGCAGATACCAATCAATGATATTAGGTCTGGCATTCATAGGATTTGTTTGTGTAGGAAAGGAATTTATGACACTATGGATGGGACCCGAATATACAGACTCGTATTACTTGGCTATTATCATTTTATTCCCGACCTTAATTTCCGCAACGCAACAAATTGCAAAAACTACTGTTATTGCAAAAAAACTGATTAAGTATCAGGCGCTTTGTATGACTGTAACTGGTGTTTTGGGATTGGCAATTTCCTATTTTCTATCACTGAAAATAGGTGCAGCGGGTGTATGTATTGGAACGGCTTTAACTTCTATTTGTAATATCTCGTTTATGAACATTATTTATAAGAAGAAAGCCGGAATAAATGTATTTAAATTTTATAAAAACTGTTATTTAAGGCTTATTCCTTGCTATATAATAACGCTTTTGATTAGCTTTGTTTTAGTTAAGATTATTCCTTTGGTTGGTTGGCTTGGCTTTGTAGTAAGGGCTTTGGTTGTAATATTCGTTTTTGTGTTCGTAATGCTTATCGGATATTCGACAAGGCAAGAGAAGAAAAAAATATTGGGATTTTTCAAAAAATAAAAGTCTAAGGAGAATGTTTATGGAAAAGAAGCCTTTTTTGGTTGATGTTCCTGTTCGAGTAAGTGTATGGATAAGACCCGAAGCGCAGAGAAAGCAATTCGAAGTCTTAAGACAAGCGCGTCCCTCTACTATGTTTTTGATCTCAGACGGCGGCAGAAATGAAGCCGAATGGGAAGCGTTGCGTCAGAATAGAGCGATTTTTGAGAACGAGATAGACTGGGAATGTACCGTCTATAAGATTTTTGAAGAAAAAAACAACGGTCTCTATACAATGAGCAGAAAAGGCGCAGACCTTATATGGTCAAAGGTAGACAGATGCATTTTCCTGGAGGATGATAATATTGTTTCTGTTTCATATTTTAAATACGCTGCTGAGCTTTTGGAAAAGTATAAAAACGATACACGTATAGTTTCCATTTGTGCTATGAATCATGCGGGCGTTTGGGAAAAAACGTCTTCGGATTATTTCTTTTCAGAGCGAGGCCCTATCTGTGGACAGGCAATGTGGAAGCGTTCATATGAAAATAGAGACTTGAGTCTTGAATACGCCAAGGATCCATACGTTATGAACCTGTTACGAAAAAAGCTTAAGGGTGTTTCAGACTTTTGGAATACTGTGGATGGATATGCTAAAAATTCGACTTTTGGAGGTCACATACCGGGAGGAGAATTCTTAAGCAGATTGCTTGTACATAGTCAGCATCAGTTGTATATAGTGCCTAAGTATAACATGATGAGCAATATTGGTTGTACCGAAAATTCAGAGCACGCATCTGAATATAGGCTTTTACCGCACGATGTTCGTAGGATTTTCAATGCAAAAACATATGAATACGAATTTCCATTAAAGCACCCCAAATATGTCATTTCCGATGGCGATTACCTCAAATATGAAGAAAAGATTTTGTGTAAAAACAGACCAATAAGGGCTTTTTTCAGAAAAGTAGAAACTCTGTTTTTATATTTAAAATATCGAGGCATTAAGGGTGTTTGGAACAAAATAAAAAAGAAGAAGGCTCAAAAACATTCAAAATAAATATATGGTGCCTGTTTTTAATACTTATATTGTAGAACGGAGATAAATACGTGCAAAGAATATATGG
>JAZRLJ010000092.1:0-5279 GCA_045646755.1 Eubacteriales bacterium
AATTATAGTATATTAACTAGGTATGGTGATGACACCAAAAAAAAGAAAACGAGGAGGTTTATTATGTTTGAAACCTTAAAGGAATATCTTGTAAAAGAATTTCGTTTAAATCCTGATGATGTTACCATGGACGCTGAGCTCATCGGAGATCTTGGTATCAATTCTCTCGAGCTTGCTGATTTGATTCTTCTCTGCGAAGACAAATTCAATGTAGTTATCGACGATGAAGAAATACGAAATTTCAGTACTGTAGGCGATGTAGTTCGCTATCTTGAAAAAGAAAAGGCATAAATCATATATCAAAAGGGTGCTTCACAAGAAGCACCCTTTAAAATACTGTTACAGCTTTACAATACAGTTCGGTTTTTCCTCTTCTAAAACTACCATAACATCAGGAAATTTATTAATAAGATAACTGGACTCTGCACTTACTGTGAGAAAATCATCTGCGCTTACAAAAAAATCAATTTTCCCTTCCTTCTTCAATATCTTAAGCGTTTTTATAACCGCTAACAACGCCTTAGAGCTATCGGAGGCATCGGATCTAAGTTTTATAGATATAAGCTCTCTTTCCGTTGCGCGAGCAGAAGCCACCAAATATCTTATCTCGGTTAAAATTTGATCATAGGCATCACTTTTTAAAATATGTGCTAAAATTGTCATCGTTTTCTCCGTATGAAATATAAATTATGAGGTAAATAATGAACGACCCAAATAAAAACAATATCATCAATTTCTCTGACCGTCATAAATACGGTATAATCTCGGGAATTGTAGGAATAGGTGCTAATCTTATCTTATCAATATTCAAGCTGATTATAGGAATTATAACAGCCTCTGTGGCTATAATGGCCGATGCGATGAATAACCTATCCGACGCAGGCTCGTCAATCGTCTCGCTGGTAAGCTTCAAGCTATCAGCAAAACCGGCAGACAGAGATCACCCGTTTGGACATGCAAGGATAGAATACGTAGCATCAATGGTTGTATCATTCTTAATCCTGCTTGTCGGTTTTGAGATGTTCAGCGATTCGCTTAGCGTAATTTTTCGCTTTTCAGAAGCAAAAGAGCCTGATTTCTCTGCCCCTTCCTTTATTATACTCGGTTTTTCCATATTAGTAAAGTTTTTTCTTTCACTTTACTACAGAAAAATAGGCAAAAAAATCAATTCTTCCGTAATTCTTGCTTCAGCAACAGATTCGCTCTTTGATACAATATCAACTCTTGCAGTCCTTATCTCGTCAATAATAATAAAGCTAACATCAATAGTGATTATAGACGCTATCGTAGGACTTCTCGTCTCTGTAATGATTCTTGTCGCAGGTATCAGAACACTTAACGATACAAAAAATTCAATACTTGGTGAAGCGCCCATAAAGGAAACCGTAGATTCTATTATGAAAATAGTATCCGAGTATCCTGAAATAATCGGAACTCACGACCTTATAGTACACAATTACGGTCCCGGTCATTATATAGCAACTCTTCACGCGGAAGTCGACGGAAGTGGCGACATCTACATTCTTCACGACATTATAGATAACGTAGAAAAAAGACTTGCAAACGAATTAAATATAATCTGTACCATACACTTGGACCCCATCACTACAGAAGACGAAACCGTCAACGCACTCAGAGCACTGGTAACGGAAACGGTCAAGAAAATAAACGGTGATGTCGGAATGCATGATTTCAGAGTAGTTGTAGGCGCAACACATACAAACCTTATTTTTGACCTCGAAGTGCCCTTTGAAACAAAGATAAGCGAAAATGATATAAAAGAACAAATCGAATGCGAAATTCAAAACTTCAATCCTAATTACTTCTGCGTTATAACCGTAGATCGTTTCTGAAAAAATCAATTGTTATTTTTGTCGGGAGCTGTGTAAATACCGAGGTCGGTATCCAACATAGCTCCTTTTATTATAGACTCTTTTCCGTATTTCTGCCGTATTTTATCAAGCGTTATTTCTGATTTCAGTTGTTTGTTGCGTTTTGGTTCTTCTGTATTTTCAAATATAGACAGCTGTCTTGCCGTCTCCTCAACCTTTAAAAGATTTGTAGCGCAGACAGTAAGCATACGTATAGGCTTGCCGCTTTTCCATTCCGAATTTAAAATGTCTCTTGCCGTTTTTGAAATTTCCGATCCGATGTCACTTGGCGGATTTTGCGGTCTTTGTCTCTGAATTGAACGCAGATATTCGTCTTTTATCGTAATCTGCACAGTTGAAGCTTTTAGCCCTTTTTCTCTAAGTCTTGTCCCTATTTCCTCTGAAAGAAAATCAAGACCTATACGGTATTCCTCGTTAGTAGTTAAATCGTGACGGAATGTTATACCGTTGCTGATGCTCTTCATATCCTCGTGCGAGGAGGACAAAACAGGGCTCTCGTCCTCGCCTAGAGCATACCTATGCAAAAGCTCGCCGTTTTTCCCAAGTCTGCAAATCAACATTTCTTCACTGCTCTCGGCAAGCTCTCCGATAGTTTTTATCCCCATACGTAAAAGCTGCTCTTCCGTCTTTTTTCCTACAAAAAGAAGCGAAGAAACGGAAAGCGGATAAACTATCGATTTGAAATTATCACGATTTATCTCAGTTATGGCATCAGGCTTTTTGTAGTCACTTCCAAGCTTTGCAAAAGCCTTATTAAAGGATACTCCAACAGAAATTGTAATTCCTATCTCTTTCTTCACTGCATCGGATATCTTCTTTGCTATTTCGAGACCGCTTCCAAAAATTTTCTGACTGCCTGTAACGTCGAGCCAGCTTTCATCAATGCCGAAAGGCTCGACTAAATCAGTATATCGCTTGTATATTTCATTCACTCGCACCGAAAACTCTGAATAAAGTCTGTGATGAGGCTCTGCAATAACAAGATGAGGACACTTTTTCTTGGCAGAAAAAACCGTTTCTGCAGTTTGAATATTATATTTCTTCGCAAGCTCATTCTTAGCAAGAACAATTCCGCGTCTATCCTCAACGCTACCGCATACTGCCATCGGAACATTCTTGTACTCCGGATGAAGGACACTTTCGACAGATGCAAAAAAGCTATTGCAATCGCAATGCAAAATAACTCTGTCGCTCAAAGTAATCACCCCTTCTGAATTTTTGCTCTCTTAAGCGTGAAATAAAATTCACAGCTTTTGTCCTGTACCGAATTTACGCCAATAGATTCACCGTGCGCATCGATTATCGTTTTTGAAATATAAAGTCCCAGACCAACCCCTGTTTTATCAAGACCGCGGCTTTGATCTGTTTTGTAAAATCTATCAAATATCTTGCGTGATTCTTCCTCGGATATACTCTGACCTTCATCATATATAGAAATTCTGATTTGTTTATAATCAACGTTCTGTATTTTAATCTCAAGCTTTCCGCCTTCTCGTGAGAATTTTATAGCATTATGACAAAGATTATAAATCACCTGATGAATAGCATCTTTATCGGCATAAACCGGCATTTCCTCTTCATCATCTGCAATAAAGCTGACGTCAAGATTCTTCTCTTCTATTTTCTTTTCGAAAGACAAAAGAACAATTCTCGAAACCTCCGCTACGTCAAAGCTAGTGAAATTCATTTTTCTATCGCCGGATTCGAGTCTTGAAATATCAAGAATCTGAGAAACCAGACGTGAAAGTCTATGAATTTCAGAGGATATTATCTGTAGGTAATATTCCTGCTTATCCTCGGGTATTGCTCCCGATATTATTCCATCTATGAATCCTGCTATCGTAGTCATAGGAGTCCTCAAATCGTGCGATACGCTTGCGAGGAAGGAGCTTCTCATCTTTTCAAGATTTTCAAGAGAATCCGCCATATTATTGAATGCGTTTCCAAGAGCAGCAACCTCATCGTTTCCGCTAACCGTAACCCTTGTGGTAAAGTCACCGTCACCAAAGCACTTTGCGGCGCTTGTCATATTTTTAAGCGGACTTATAATTCTGTCGGTTATAAAGTATATAGCAATAACGGCAGCAAGCATAACCCATGCAGAACTGTTGATAACCGTCCTTCGAGTAGTACCAATAAGCGCATTATCTCTTGCTGTGGAATACAAGGAAAAAACGTATCCTATAGGTTCACCAGACTCTCCATTTATCTCATGAGCGCATACGATAGAAAAATCAGACAAAAAAGAATTGAGCGTACCACGGTGTAAAAGATATTCATTTCCGTTTTCACTCTCAACCTTTGAAAAGCCTTTTGAGATATCTATTTTTGCCGACGTTTTAATCAGCACGGGACGTCTGTGCCCTTCTGAATCTATACTTCCCGACACCAGAGAAGACAAAATCACGTTTCCTGATTCGTCTGTAACTATAACGTCCAGCTCAAGATCCATATTAAGAAGAAATGCAAGAAAGCTTGATAAGGCATTGGTATCTATTCTATCCATATGAGAGGGATGGGATATATTTTCATTTTCATAAAACTCAGCAATAGAGCTTGACGTTTTAAAGAGCTGTTCTTCCTTTTGATCAGTAACGTAACTCCTTATCATAGATGTGATAATGCCCGAAAGCATCAAAAAGCTTATAAGTATTATCGAAATAAATGCGACAAGATACTTCGAAAACATACTTTTAAACATCTTAGGTCCCTCCTTCTTATTTACAAAGGATATTATACACTATTTTAAGTAGCCATGTCAAATATTTTTTATGCTTTTAGATTGACTATTTTTAAAATCTATGTTAAAATATTCGCGTAACTACATTTACTATAAAACGAGGATACGAAAATGACAGTAACTAGATTTGCGCCCAGCCCTACAGGTTATATGCACATAGGAAATTTGAGAACAGCGCTCTACTCTTATTTGATTTCAAAGCATGACGGTGGAAAGTTCATCCTTAGAATAGAAGATACCGACAGAGAGCGTCTTGTTGAAGGCGCTACGGATATTATAAAGTCCACACTTAAAATAACAGGTCTCAACTATGACGAAGGACCTGACGTGGGCGGAGACCACGGACCTTACGTGCAGAGCGAAAGAAAAGAAATATACATGGAATACGCAAAAAAGCTTGTTGAAATAGGCGCTGCTTATTACTGCTTCTGCACAAAGGAGCGTCTCGAAAAACTGCATGAGGAGGACGCTACCGGCGGTTATGACAGACACTGTCGCAACCTTTCAAAAGAAGAGGTTGAAGAAAATCTTAAAAACGGTGTTCCCTTCGTTATAAGACAGAAGATGCCTCTTACCGGATCAACCTCATATACAGACTCGGTGTTTGGTGAAATCACAATGAACAATTCCGAGCTTCAGGACCAGAT
>JAZRLJ010000093.1:0-5169 GCA_045646755.1 Eubacteriales bacterium
GATGTAACCGAGGACACCGAGGCTGACGTTGAAGAGGACGTAACCGAGGACACCGAAGCTGACGTTGAAGAGGACGTAACCGAGGACACCGAGGCTGACGTTGAAGAGGATGTAACCGAGGACACCGAGGCTGACGTTGAAGAGGACGTAACCGAGGACACCGAAGCTGACGTTGATGAAGAAGCGGCTCTCGCCAAGAAACTCGAGGAATACAATAAAAAGATTAAGTGGATTGGCATTTTTGAAAATGCATACAACACTTATAACGCGGCTATTAAGTCCCTAAATGAAACTGCAAATGATAGCACACAGCTTTCTATGGCACTCAGTGCTGACGGTATTCCTTCAGCAATTCTTTCGGTAATCAGCCAGCTTGCAAAGTAATATAGGAGGTAAGAAAAACATGAAAAAGCTAAACAGAATTATATCGGCAATACTTATTCTTGCCTCTCTCGTTTCCGTTTTTGCAGTTTTTGCTCTTGCGGATGACACGGCAGATATCCTTCCCGACGACTCAACAGAGGAGGTTCCGGGTGAGACTGAAAGCGGCAGACCTGCGGCAGACCTTTCTGCTATAGAGCTTCTCTATAATAGAGATTTTGAAGAGGGCTGGGAGTATACCAACGGACTTTCCGCTATGGCAAACCACAATTCATATATTGATTATGAAGAAACCGTAACGCGCAAGTATAACTACTTCTGGCGTGTTGAGGCGAGCTCCAGCGCTTATCAAGGTAGCTCCGGATTTGGCCTTACCGACTCCCTTCGTGAGTCCGGAACTGTTTTTGAATTTAAGATTAAGGCGGACGATGCTTGTGATATTGGCGATATTCTCAACATAACTACTCATTTGGACGAATCTATCAACATGCTCTCCATCAAGGGAAATACGCTTTATGCTTTTGTTTCCGGTGACGAGGATTACAAGCTTGCAGATCTCACTGACGAATGGTTATACATCGCTATTGTACTGGACTGGGATGCAACCAAGGTTGGTGCAGACGGATCCGAAGTTCAGGTATTCCGCGCTCGTGTTTATTACGGTGATGACGAGCATTATGTTGATTACGAGAAAGAGTATGTCACTGCAGGTGATAGCGGTTGGAAATCATTTAGATTTACAGTGCCTAAGTCTTCTGCGGACAGAGAGGGTATGAGCTACTGTATCGACGACCTCAGAATATACAACAGGTCAAAAGAGGTTCTTGATTTCAGCCAAATCGAGGAGGCTTACGGTTCAAAGATAGACCACCTTGCCGAACCTACTATAGATATTCAGGACGGACCCGGTAAGAAGAGCCGAGAGCAGATTATAAGCGAGTCTCTTTGTATGAAGGTAAGAGTTAATACCGCTCTTATAAAGAATCAGAAGCAGAATATCTCTCTTAAATATTGCGCTCCCGAAATTGTTGACGGAGAGGTGATGGTTTCGCTTGAGCTTCTCGTTAAGTTTATGGGCTATGATGATCCGTATGTTCACGGTCCTTCTTACGATATAACCACAGGCACGAGTGCTACTTATATAACTATAGGTAGAGATAATGCAAACGTCGGCGGTGAAAGAGTCAGCCTTACCAGGGCTCCTGCATATCTTAACGGACTTCCCGTTATAGCAGTTAAGGATATTTCCGTTCTCTTCCCCGGATGGCTTGCAAATTATGACGATATGGGCCTTATCGTTGTGTATAACGGTGCTGACGTCGAAAACGACGAGCCTCTTCTTACCAGAGAAAAGGATCTTTCTGTAATGCTTGAGATTATGAAGAGCTTCGTGTTCGACATAGTTACCAAGGATAAAGACGGAAACGACTTTGAGCAGATCGAGTCCTCCTATACTGCTACCGGATCTGCTATACTCGCGGACATCAAGGCAAATGCGAAACAGCATCCCTACCTTCTTACCAATCAGCAGACGTTCGACGCTCTCAGCGAGGCTTACAAGAGTGCGGACGCGGACGCAAAGAAGAAGGCTTATCTCTCACAGCTTGTCGGCGAGGCTGATGATATAATCAAAGAGTACGCTATACCTAATTCTGAAACCGGCGTATACGAGCTGATAAAGGAAAAGACTCCCGTAAACGTGTACGGTGACGGAAAATCTCCCGACACTTCAAATAAAGAGGATACGACTATTGCTGATACCAGTGACGGTTATGACTCTCTTGGAACTCTTGAAGCTATCAAGGATTACTCCGAGCTTCTCGTAAAACTCGCATTTTCATATCACATAACCGGTGAAACTAAATATGCGGACGTTGCATATGCTATTTCTATAGCTCTCGGCGACTGGACTCACTGGGGTCCTGCTGACGTTGCAAACTGCGCTGCTGCAGTAGGTAACTTTGCCGTAGCTTACGACTGGCTCTATAACTACTACATGACCAAGGAAGACGGTGCTGCGCGCGTAGCAAAGCTTGCTGAAATCCTTTACAATAAGGGTGTTAAGCACGGCTATAACGCTTCCTTTGGAGAACCCTGCGAGAACCCCAAAACATCAGGTGGCGGCGACGTATATAACACCCTCACCACCTACGTTAACGTAGTCTCCTCTGCAAATATGATTATCGGTGCTATTGTGCTTGCAGAATACGATAAGTACGAGACCGTTTGTGGAGATCTTATCGGTAATAATCTTCAGTGTCTTATTGCTAACGGACTTGACCAGTACGCTCCCGATGGCTCATACGCTGAGTCTGCGGTTACCTGGGCTGATGCTACTAACGGATTTATGAAGCTTATCATGGCGTTCGAGTCCGCAGCAGGAACGACCTATGGCTTTGAGGATACGTGGGGAATTGATAAGACCTTCTATTACGCTTACTATATTGAGGACTCTGACGGATTTATATGGAACTACCACGAGGGCGGTCCTGACGGTGTAATCAGCGGCGAGCTTCTCAGCGTTGACACACAGATGTTCAACTATGCAGGTAAGTTCCTTAAGGATGCGAACCTTATTGCAATACGTAAGAGTCAGCTTGAAAAGGGCAAGGCTGTAACCGTGTTTGATATGCTCTTCTATCCCGAAACGGACGTAAGCATAAGCGACCTTTCGCTCGATTACCACATGGAAGGTATTCATGCGTTTGTTTCCCGTTCCGACTGGAACGAGGGTGCTATGTACACCGGTATTATGGGTGGCGCAAATAACGTGTACGGCGGACAGCTCGACTCCGGTAACTTTATTTACAGAAACCTGGGAATTGACTGGATAATTGACCTTGGCAGTGACAAGAAAGATATTTACAGCTACTACGGTGCGTACAGATATCGTCACTACAGAAACAATGCAGACGGACAGAACGTAATCATAGTTAATACTGCGCAGGACATAGTTCCTTACGGTCAGCTTGAGAGTGGAAGCGGTGTTATAACCAAAACTTACTCTAACGAGTACGGAAGCTATGCTGTTATTAATAACAAATCAGCTTACGGCTCTGCGGTTTCCTTCGCAACGCGCGGACTTCTTGTAACTAACAATAGAAAAACTGTGGTTGTTCAGGACGAGGTATCCTTCCCGAAATTCCACGAGCTTTATTGGATTGTTCACACTGCATCCCATATCTACATTCCCGAGGGCGGAAAGGTTGCTTATCTCAGCGAAACTGACGCGGACGGAAACGTTATTACGCTTCGCGCTTCTATCGTTTCCAGAGGTAACTTCTCATTCACTTCGGAAAAGACTGATACAGGAAAGCTTAGTAATACTTATAAGAAAGCCGATTATGATACCAACGGAGGAATTCAGCCTTATTCCAGAACAGACATAAGTCGTCTTGTAATAAGTGCTAAGAATATACTTACCTTTAATCTGGCGGTAGTATTTGAAATTGTTGAAAATACATCAACCACTATGCCTGTTGGATATTCTTGGACAGCTATCTCTAACTGGATGCCTTCTGAAAATTCCAACAGTGTCGGCGGAAATGTTGTTAACAGAGAAGCTCCTGTAAAGGAAAATATAGTAAATGAGGCTACCAACATTGAAATTCTTGTAGAAGATGAAGAACCCTATACTAAGGATATCGACAAGTTATACCTCCATCTCGCCAATATAGCATATATTCTTAATTCCTTTCCGGAGGAAACTCTTGACACCGACTTGCTCAAGCAGAATCATGTTGTATATAAACAGTATCTGAATATATATAATCAGTATCAGACGAAAATAAACACTGCTATAACAGCAAGCAGTAGTCTTGTTCAGAGTCTTTGCGGCATGCCGTAAATAAAAACAAAACCGTACGGTGCTTATGCTCCGTACGGTTTTTATATTCCAATAGAAGAGCCCCTTGTGACGTGAAAGCCACAAGGGGTATTTTTTATATTAAGATTATCTCTGAATTCTTCCAGTGCCGTTACCGCCTGCAAGAGCCTGAACCTCTGCAACGGAAACTGCGTTGAAGTCACCCTCGATGGAGTGCTTGAGGCAGGATGCAGCAACTGCGAACTCAACAGCGTCCTGAGTGGAGTAACCCATGAGGCAGGAGTAGATGAGACCGCCGCCGAAGCTGTCGCCACCGCCTACGCGGTCAACGATATGCATGTGGTAGGACTTGGAGAAGCAGTAATTCTCGCCGTCATAGAGAAGCGCTGCCCAGTCATTGTCGTTCGCGCTGATAGAGGAACGAAGGGTGATAGCAACCTTCTCAAATCCGAACTTTTCAGCAAGCTGACGGGCAACAGACTTGTAACCCTCGTGGTTGAGCTTACCTCCTGCGATGTCGGTGTTTTCTGCGTCGATTCCGAATACGTCGTGAGCATCCTCCTCGTTGGAGATGCAAACGTCAACGTACTTGCAGAGCTCAGACATGGTCTTCTGTGCCTGCTCTCTGGACCAAAGCTTCTTTCTGAAGTTGAGGTCGCAGGAAATCTTAACGCCTGCAGCCTTTGCAGCCTTACAAGCCTCAAGGCAGATGTCAGCAACGTTCTGACCGAGAGCGGGAGTAATACCGGTAAAGTGGAACCAGTCTGCGCCCTCAAAAATCTTAGCCCAGTCAAAATCCTCGGGCTTAGCAGTAGCTATAGAAGAGCCTGCTCTGTCGTAGATAACCTTAGAGGGACGCTGAGAAGCTCCCTTCTCGTTAAAGTAGATACCTACTCTGTCACCGCCGCGAACTATCATAGAGGTGTCAACGCCGTATCTTCTGAGAGCGTTTATTGCGCTCT
>JAZRLJ010000094.1:0-2049 GCA_045646755.1 Eubacteriales bacterium
AGAGAGGATATTCAGGTGATTACACCGTCAAAGAAGGGATTTGGAGGAGTTTCACTTCTTAATTCCGAGCTTCAAAAAAACTTAAATCCTCCTATGAAGTTCAAGAAGGAAATAAAAATAGGAGAGCTTGTCTTCCGTGAAGGAGATAAGGTTATGCAAACCGCAAACAACTATGATATTGAGTGGGAAAAATTCGGAGTTGTCGGCTCGGGAATTTTCAACGGCGATATAGGCGTTATAGAATCTATCAATAGCTCTTCAGAAAAAATCTCCGTAAGATTCGATGACAGACTTGCGAGTTATTCCTTTGAGCTTGCGAGCGAGCTTGACCTTGCTTATGCTATTACGGTACATAAAAGCCAGGGAAGTGAATATCCAGTTGTTATCATACCTATGTATTACTGTCCTCCTTTGCTTATGACCAGAAATCTTTTCTACACAGCGGTGACGAGAGCCAAGAAAATGGTAATTCTTGTTGGCAGAAGTGATATACCGCATAAAATGGTACAAAACAACAGAGAAGTTGCGAGATACACCACGCTCTCACATAGAATAGCCTCCTTACTATAATGTGAAAATTGAAATATAAATTCTTTTGTCCTTTTTAAAAATAGACTTGAATTTCTTATCAAAATGTGATAAAATAAATTGATATGACAGAAAGGAGTGGCGTATGGTTACAAAAATCGGAATTGACCTTGGTTATGCTAATATAACCCTATCTAACGCAATTGCTGATATATATAGAGAGCCTTCAGTTGTGCTTATCGATAAATCCACGCGTCGTATTCTTGCTGTCGGTGCAAAGGCCGCTCTTGGTGACGAGTCTGAAAAGGATGAAAATGGCATTCTTGTCCGTCCTTTTAAGAATGGATTGCTCTATTCTTCAGAGATTACAAGAGAAATTATAAACAACGTTGTAAGCGCAATCAAGCCAGCTGAAAAAATAAGATGTATAATAAGTCTACCGTCTGATATGCTTCCTAAACAGGAGGCGGAGATTTTTTCAATGCTGGAGGGAGCGGGGGTAAGCGAGAGTTTTTCTGTATCCCGTTCTGTAGCAGCGCTTATCGGTGCGGGATATTCACCGAAAATCAGCGCCATTTCTGTTAATATTGGCGCAGCCTCTACTGAGATTGCGGTCATACACAACGGAGATATTTTAATATCCGAGAGAGCGCAGGTTGGCGGAGAGGACTTTGACAAGGCGATAAAGCAGCATATTCTCGAACAGGGCGATATGAACGTTTCTCTCTTAGTTGCACGAACGATTAAAGAGCGTCTCGGGGCTGTATGGCAGGGAAGGGAATCGGAGAGTATAGATATTGAGGGTACGCTTTCTCTTACGGGTAGCAGGGTCAAGATGTCTATTTCGACAGAGGATGTCGTAGGGGTTTTTGAGAAGCCGCTTCAGCAATTGCTCATGTCGGTTGCAAATGCGATAAAGCGTATTCCTATGAATGCAGTCAATGATGTATTTGATAACGGAATTGTTCTCACGGGTGGAGCATCAGAACTGTACGGCCTCGATACTATGATCGAGAAGGTGCTCGGCATTACCGTTACGAGACCGGCAAACGCGATTGATTCGGTTGCTAAAGGTCTTTCCAGAATACACACGTTTTTGCCGGTGAAGAAAAAGATGGCAAGCAAAAACATTACCACGCAATTAGCTAAGTTTTATGAGGCAAAGAAAAATCAAAAATAATTCAACTCTTAAAAAAGGGAAAGGAATAAGATATATGAAAAAGAATGGTTGGTTTGCAAAGGGAATGGCGCTCTTCCTTGCGCTTCTTATGATTGGTAGCGTTGTTTTCACACTGATATCAGTATTGCAGTAATTTTAGCTCAGCGCATAATGAGGATTGCAAGTTTGCAATCCTTTTTTTATTTTTCCTTTTCTTAAATATAAAATTCCGAGAACGCTATACTTAACTGTTGAGTTGTGTTGATAAAACAATTCCTGAGTGTTGATATATGTGGAAAACTTTACGTACGGTTAAAAATATATGTGGAAAACTTAAATCGATTTTCTACACAATTCCGACA
>JAZRLJ010000095.1:0-6172 GCA_045646755.1 Eubacteriales bacterium
AGCTTTTCCCACAGAATATCCCAAAAGCCGAGGGAGTCGACGAGAGTGCCGTCCATATCAAATATTGCGCCTGTTATTTTCATTCTTCTTCCGGGATTACCCCTACCTCTTTTTCTGTTATTTTAAGGAATGAAACCTCGACCTTTTCGCCGTTCGTATTGATTTCTGCATAGTCTCTTGAGGGACTTGTGCCGTAGTCCAGATCTGATATAAGCGAGGGGATAACGTAATAATCAATCCCACCCTCTGTGATACTTCTTGCTCGGTGCTGATGGCCTGAAAATACCGCCTTGACCTCTTTGTGACGAGCTAAAACCTCTTTTAAACAGTCTCTGTTTTTCATGAAATTATACTCGCCCTTAACAGATGGGTCCTCGGCAACGCCGTAGTGTGTGAAAATCATTGCGGGGAGAGAGTTTTCCGCAAGGTCTTCTTCAAGCCAAGCGAGAGTTTTTTCAGACAGGTATTGAGCCTTGTAGCTGCCGCCCATTCCAAGACCAAGCTCAGGTCTTGTTTCGGGGGAGAGAAAAATCAGATGCCAGCCGCCCTTGTCTATTGAATAGTTGCTTTTATATCCGATAAATTCCTCTACCTCCTCGGTGGAGTTCATCATTTTCAGCTCGTGGTTTCCGAGCACCGAATAGCAGGGGCACTTAAATTTCTTGAGTCTATCAAACATAAAGGCAATAGCGCGAAGATCTCTTTCTTTGTTTATGGTGTCCTGAATAACGTCTCCGAGGTTTATTGCAAGGTCGCTCTCCGTATTTTCCATAAGCCAGTCGAGAAGTGGGAGAGCATAACGCACCGGCTTTTCTATGTGGTCAAACGTTGCCTCTTTTATGTCTGCGCCGAAGTAATGTACGTCTGCAAAAATTGTGATTTTCATTGGTTTTTCCTTTCGTTTAAATGTCGTATTTTGAGAGAATTTCGCTGGGTGTCTTGCGAAGAAGTATTATAAGCGGCAGAATACCGAAGAGTATTGCCATAAGGTTTATAAGGCAGAATACCGAAACGCAAAGCCATGCGGGATAGTAGAAAATTTCCGACACCAAGGGTGATGCGGCGGTGCACAGAAGGATAAATGCGGAGGAAATTATAAATCCAAGGCATATTGTAAGAGAGGATATGACCGCTGATTCTATAAAGAATTTGAACGTCAGATTTCTCTTTGAAACGCCTATCGCACGCATAATACCTATCTCCCTTGTGCGTTTCATAAGCGCGGAGCGCATAATGAAATACATACATAGGCACATAAGAGTAAGTACAACCGCGAGTGTTAAAAGATTTCTTAGTATTCTGTCCACACTCTCGCTTATGACGTTTTCTCTTACGTCGTCGGGAGTAAGAAGTGTCGGCATATAGTCATATGGGGTATTCAGGTCCGAAAAGCTTTCTTTCAGAAATGCCGCCGTCTTCTCGGGGCTAGTTGAATGAATAAGAGTGTAATTGATAGAGCTGTCGTAAACTGTAATCTCGCTATCTATGGCTATATCCTTAGAATAGAGGTATATATCGTCGGGCTTTGCCGAGGGGTGAGTTTCGCCGAGTCTCCTTGTCGCTTCCATAAAATCCTTCTCGGAGAGAAGATATACCGATGAGTATATGTTCGGTGAACTGTAAGAGTATGCGTTAAACTCATCAAAGTATAATTTTTCATATTCCGCAAGGTCATTGATTATCAGAGGAAGTGTGTATTTAAGTGTATTGAACTCTTCCTTTGTTGGATATTTTCCTTCTTTGTCTTTGTAGCATAATGCCTGATAATATTCTTCGGGAAGTAAATTATACTTTGCTTTTTCTATGTTTTTCTCAAAGTAAAGCCAAAGATAGAATTCTCCGCGCCGGAAGAAATAGGTCTCGTTAAGATAGCTTTTGAATTCGGAGTAGTAATAATCGTAGAACTCAAAATAGCGCTCGTTTGCTCTTTGCGAGACGAGTGAGTTTAAGACGTTCTCGTCTGTAACGGTGGGGTTTTCTTTCTTTATCTCAGCGAGAAAATACTCGGTGTGGCTATCGAGCTTTTCTATGCCGTTTTTCTTAAGCCAAGCGCCGTAATTTTCACTGTCTGCCCTTATTTCTGTGAGAGTGAGAGGTATTCCGTTTATCTTAAGAGAGTCACTTACCTTTGGATATTCCACGCCGTCGCGAGCGCTTCTCACCGCGAGTATACACTCGCCATCATTTGCAGTAAGACTGTAATCGGAGGCAAGCTTAATAAAAGGAGTGCCAACTGTGGAATTGGTGTATTTTGCTATGGTCATTTCGTTAAAATACACCGAGCTTTCCTCTGACTCTACTATGCCGGCAATACTAACCGACCTACCGTTTATCATCATAAGGGATATGAGACCGAGAAGGTCCTCTCTCTTTTTGATGTATCCTAGGGTGGATAACTCGACGAGCTCATCTGCCACCTTTGAGGTTATCAGAATTTCGCTCTCCCCAAGCTCTCGCTTTCCCGAAAGAAGCGGAAGGTCCTTTGCAAGTGACTCGGCAAGAAATACCGCGTTTGTGCCGAAGGAGGAAGAAAAACCGTTGTTTTTAAAGGTTTCAAAGCTTCCCGTATGGAAATATATGCTTGAGTCACCGCTCGGAGTAGCACTGACAAGTCTTATATAGTCTATGCCCGTTGTATCCTCGTTTGCCGCAAGAAGCTTATCGGAAACCGTTCCGTCGGGAGTATAGAGATAGAAAACGTTGTGATTATACGAGCCCTCTGCCTTGCTTATATCTCTAAACGCAGTCCCGAAAAGAGCGCTCATAAATACAACTACGGCTGAGAAGAGCGCCATGCAGCGACGCAACGCGCGTTTTCCTCTTTTTTCCTTTTTGAAGTTTTCTCTGTAGCCGCTTTTTATCGAGGATTTAAGGGAAAAGAGCCTTCCGCACTTTCCATTCTTTATAGGCGGAAGCTCGGAGAGGTCAAGGGCGTCTGCCCCTGCGCCTCCTGTGTTATCTGCTTCAAAGACACCGTCGCGCAGCTTTATTTCACTTGCCTCGTCTATAAATTGAACGGTATCCGTATCGAGCTTGAGGAAAAGTCTACCTCCCGAGTTTATTATCTTGAGCTTAATCGGGGAGAGGGGGGAGTCGCCGTAATATTCAATGACGGCATTTTCATTTTCGTATTCGACCTTATCAAGCTCACCGAGGAAAATATCGTTTTTGTCTCTCGTTTTGAGCCCGAATGCAGAGAGGTTTTCTCTGTCGCTTATTATCTTTCCGTCGGAAAGCTCTATAACTCTGTCGCAGTAGTAGTCAACGAGGTTTTCCTCGTGCGTTACGAGAATGACAAGGTGCTCTCGGGATATTTTTTTGAGCAGGTCCATAATCATAACGGTGTTTGCGCTGTCAAGGTTGCCCGTAGGCTCGTCTGCGAGAATTACGGGTGGATTTTTAACTATAGCGCGCGCAATTGCTATTCTTTGCTGCTGACCTCCCGAAAGGGTATCGGGCATACGCATAGCGTAATTTTCCATACCGACGCATCTGAGAGAGGCGTAAACTCTCTTTCGTATTTCCGCTTCGTCCTTCATACCGCACAGACGGAGAGAGGCGGATATATTATCGTAGCAGGTCTCACCGCGAGAGAGGTTGTAATTCTGAAATACGTAGCCGATGTGCTTATTTCTCTTCGCGTCGGTATCTTCGGAAATTGGCTTGCTGCCAATGAGGATCTCACCGTTTTCTGCGGTATCGAGACCGCCAAGAAGGTTTAATAGAGTGGTTTTTCCACAGCCGCTTTTACCGAATATCGCGACCATACCGCGCTCGCCAAGCTCGAGGGTGAGGTCGTTTACTACGTGGATTTCGTTTTCACGTCCCTTGTTAAAAAACTTATTTACACCGACAAGCTTAATCATTTTGCCTCACCTCCTCTGAGAGATTTCTTGACACTTTCGGAGAATAGCGATTTAATCTGCTTATGCGTTATTCTTACAGTAAGGATAATCATACCGACGAATATCAGAGCATATTGCCAGGCGTACATGTATACGAAAAATCCGTTGAGCGAGGGAGATACAAATATCAGCGCCGCGACTATGCCTACCGCTATAAACGAGGGAATAAGTGAGAGAAGCATTCTTACGTACATTCCCGTCTTTATTACCGCTACGGGAATACCCATAGAGCGCATAACCGCCATATCACCCTTGAACGCTCCAAGCACTCGGGAGGAGCAAAGGGAGATGAAGAATGCGAGGAATACAATGCCAATAAACCAGGCGAAAAATATTCCTAACGAAAGAAGGGTATTGGCTACCGTTTCAAGCGGGTCGGGCTCGTAGGTGGTGTAAGAAGAGACGGCGATATATCCGTCCTCGGAGAGCTTTTCTGCCGCAGCCTCTGCAGACCTCTGATTTTCAAAGAAAAGGGACAGCTGCTTATAGGATTTATCAAGCACCGACTCGGCGATTTCACGAAGAAGCTCGTCGCTGAGAATGAGGCCGAAGCTCTCCTGATTTCTGTCAATAGAAGAAATCTCGGGCTTGCTTGCCGTTATATCGGAGTCGGAAAAGGTTTTGGTAAATACCTTCGGAGTAGAGTCTCCGTAGTAGTAATTGTAGTTATAGTAGGTTGCGCTTAAGGAAACCGATACCGTGTAATTGTCTCCCACCTCGCTTATAATCGAGGAGAATTTCTCGCTGTCGAGATATATCTTGTCACTCTCCATATCGAATGAGGGAATAAAGGAGCTTAACTGAATCGAATATTCTTCAAAATTTTCACCCTTAACGGCAACCGTAATAGACGGTCTTGAGGAAGTGGTAAGGAAATAGAGAGCCGTAGCGGTGCGAAAACCCTGCTCGGTAAAGAGGCATTTTGGGGTAATATTATTATCGTAATAATATTTGACGCCGCTTATTTTAAGCGCCATTCCGTTATAAAATACCTCGTTTGTGATAAGCTCGTTTTTGCCGACGTCATTCTTGTAGGAAATGGGAAGATAGAGCAGAACTTCATCTGCCTTTTCGGGATATCTTCCGATAGAACATTCGCCGAAATTCTCACCAAATGTAAACTGTGTATTTACATAAATGTCATTATAATCCTGAGTGCCTGCTATATAAAGGGAGGAATCGTATGCTAAATCGAGAAGCGTATCAAATCGCAGAGAGTCCTCTGCTCCGTATTCTGTCATAAGTGTAGACGTCTCTTCTGCGCTTATGACCTCGCCGCTTCTCTTGGTTACGATAACTCTTCCGTCAAGCGGAGTGAACATATAATTAGGCTCAAAAAGGCTTGTAGCTCCACCGCACATCGTACTGAGCATAAATATGCCCAGCGCTCCTATTATCATAAGAAGAGAGAGAAAAACGGAAAGCTTTGGCTTTGCCCTGAAAATGCTCTTTCCGAGAAGAACTCCGTTTTTGAGCGTCTTTTTATACGAGGCGCTCTTTTCCGTCTGTTCTTCTTTTTTTGCGGTCGGTAATACCTTTTTCTCTTCCCTTATCTCTCTGTCAGACTCTACCGCGCCGTCAAAAATTCTTATATGACGGGTGGCGTGTTCTTCAAGCTCTGAAAAATCGTGAGTAACTATTATGAGAAGCTTATCGCGTGACACCTCGCACAAAAGCTCGATAATTTCCTTTGAAGTTTTGCTGTCGAGATTTCCCGTAGGCTCGTCTGCCAGGATAATCGGACTGTCCTTTGCAAGAGCGCGGGCTATAACCGTTCTTTGCTTCTGACCGCCCGAAAGTCTGCTTCCCTTGTGGTGAAGGTGCGAGAGAAGTCCTACTCTGTCTATGAGCTCAAGCGCTCTGCTTCTTCTTTCGGTTTTGTCCTCGATATTCATCAAGGCAAGCTCTACGTTTTCAAGTACGGTAAAGCTATCTATGATGTTATAATCCTGAAAGATAAATGAGATGTATTTTTCTCTGTAGGCTTCCCACTCGGCCTGTCCGAAATGTGAGGTATTCTCTTCCTCAATAATAAGCTCGCCCTCCTCGTAGGAGTCCATACCGCTTATCACGTTTAAAAGAGTGGATTTTCCCGAGCCGCTCTTTCCCGTAATTGCCACGACCTCTCCCATATCAAATGAGAGATTTACACCGCGTATTCCGACGGCGGCACTAGTACCGGAGTAGTATATCTTACCAATGTCCTTTAAGGTCAAAAAAGCCATAGCTTTATTCCTTTCTTTTTGGTTAAACACCGTTTAAATTGA
>JAZRLJ010000096.1:0-7575 GCA_045646755.1 Eubacteriales bacterium
AGGAGAGTCACAAGGACTCTCCTCTTTTGTTGGTGCGGGAGACGGGAATTGAACCCGTACGGTAAAACCACACGCCCCTCAAACGTGCGCGTCTGCCAGTTCCGCCACTCCCGCAACGGCTTTTACATTATACACGAATAAATTGAGTTTGTCAAGCGTTTTTTGGTTTTTTTTGAAAGATTTTTTCAACTTTCTAAACGCTTGTCTTTTTTTCCGCTTTTTTATGTATTTTTTCCGTTTTTTGCGCTTGCTGTATTGACTTTAAGTTTGACTTATGTTTTAATGATGGTACAAATATTTTAATGTACGCGAGAGGTTTACGTTTATGGCTAACAATATAAGAAAAACTCCCGGTGATACTGCTTGGTTTATGCACGACAGATTTGGCATGTTTATTCATTTCGGTCTCTACTCGGTAGCGGGAAGACACGAATGGCTCAAGTACTTTGAGTGTTCCACCGACGAGGTGTACGACAAGTATATGGAAAGATTCAATCCCGACCTTTTTGACCCTAAGGAATGGGCAAGACAGGCAAAGGCTGCAGGTATGAAGTACGCTGTTCTTACTACTAAGCATCACGAGGGCTTCTGCCTTTTTGACTCTCAGTATACCGATTATAAAATCACCAACACCCCTTACGGAAAGGACCTTGTAAAAGAATACGTTGAAGCATTTAGAGAGGCGGGAATAAAGGTAGGTCTTTACTACTCTCTTATTGACTGGCATCACCCCGATTTTACAATCGACTGGGTACATCCCAGAAGATTTGACGCAGACGCTGAGGAAAAGAGCGCTCGCTGTAACTTCGATAACTATATTGAATATATGCACAATCAGGTGCGTGAGATAATGACCAACTACGGAAAAATAGATATTCTGTGGTTTGACTTCTCATATAAGAAGCCCGGTTACGGCGCTCTCAACGGTGAGAAACCTTTGCCCTGGATGAAAGGCAAAGGCAAAGAGGAGTGGCAGAGTGAAAAGCTTATCAAAATGATAAGAGAGCTACAGCCCGGCATTATTATAAACAACAGAGCCGATATCGAGCAGGATACCGTTACCCCCGAGCAGTCTCAGCCTATCTGCTGGCCCCGTCATAAGGAAACGGGTGAGAAGCTCGTGTGGGAAGTGTGTCAGACCTTCTCCGGTTCTTGGGGATATCACCGCGACGAGATGACTTGGAAATCACCCGAAATGCTTATCGCTCTTCTTATAAACACCGTTTCCAGAGGCGGTAATCTTATAATGAACGTGGGTCCTACTCCCAGAGGTGTCTTTGACCAGAGAGCAACAAAGGCTCTCGGCGTATACGAGCAGTGGATGAAATACAACTCTGCCTCTATCTACGGTTGTACCGAAGCAGAGGGCTTTGAAGAGCCCAGAGATGCAAGACTTACAATGTCCGAGGACGGCAAGCGTCTGTACGTACACCTTATGGCATACCCCTTTGGCAAAATTGCCATCAAGGGACTGCGCGGAAAAATAAAGGACGCAAGATTCCTTCACGACGGAAGTGAGCTTCTCTTCGCCGAAAAGAAGGGTTATTCCGAGCTTCCTATGTTCGACGGAATGGCAGACGAGGACGGCTGGGTATATATAAATCTGCCCACTGTTAAGCCTGATGTAATTATACCTGTAATTGAAATAAATCTTAGGTGATGCGATATGAAAAATATAATTATTGAAAACGAGTTTTTTTCTCTCTCCATAGGAGAAGATGCTATAGCAAAAAGTCTCATATATAAAAAAAGCGGCGAGGAGCTTCTCTCTTTTGACGAGGATATATCAATTTTTTCTCTCACTCAGCTCCGCCCGTTTAATAACGAGGTAAAGCTTGCTTATCTCAACAAGCGCACTGCATACGCGGCAAACAAAATCGAAAAGGACGGCAATACTCTTACCGTCAGCTTTGAGATAATTCCCGCAAAGGCGGTCGTGACCTATGAAGTAAAGGAAAATTATATCACCTTTACTCTTACAGATTTGATTTATCCTGAGGGCGCTTACGGAAGCAACTGTATGGATCTGCCGCCTGTGGAAGAATTCGGACTTCTCCGTCTGCCGATAAAACACAGAAAACACTTCGGTCAATGGATAAACGCAGTATGGGATGATAACGCCAGCGTTGCAGTAATAGCTGCGACTCCGGAAACGCTCATAGACTCTGAAAAGCACAGAAATTTCCGCACGCTGAGAGCTGACTTAAAAAAGGAAATTAAGCTCAAGGACTGTACAGCTACCCTTATCGTGTCGGGCGGAAGAGAGGCTTTCCTTGATGCAGTTGACTCTATGGAGCGTGACTACGGTCTGCCTCTTGGCGTTGAAAGCAGAAGAAGTCCTATCATAAACCGTTCTATTTACTGGACTGACAGACTCACTCCCGAAAACGTTGATGAGCATATCAGATACGCCAAAATGGGCGGATTTGAGTGTATGCTTCTCTACTACGAATGTATGTGCCCCTACGTTTATCCCGATTGGAGCTATGGCACTTGTGCTGATTACTCCTTTAACGAGAGCTACCCCAGAGGAATGGAAGACTTAAAAGATGTTATTGGTAAGATAAAGGCGGCGGGCATCACACCGGGACTCCATTTTCTGCACACGCACGTAGGAAATCTTACAAAATACATAACTCCCGTTTGCGACGGAAGACTTGGTATCGTTGAGCACTACACTCTTGCTGAGTCTATCGGACTTGGCGAAGAGGATATATACGTATACGAAAATCCGAAGAACGCGCTGAGACACCCCAAGAGAAGAGTGCTAAAGTTCGGCGGCGAGCTTATAAGCTACGAAGGCTTTACCGAAACGCCTCCCTATAAGTTCTACGGAATTAAGAGAGGATACTGGAATACCAACGTCACAGCACACGAAAAAGGCGACATAGGCGGTATACTTGACATAAGCGAATATGCAGCTACGAGCGCCTATATTGACCAGAACACCGACCTTCAGGACGAGGTTGCAGAGGAAATCGCAAAGATTTATGACTGCGGATTTGAGTTTATATACTTTGACGGCTCTGAGGGTACTAACGCTCCCTACGAATACCATGTTCCAAACGCTCAGTACAGAGTCATAAAGAAGCTTGCCAGCGCCCCTAAATTCTGCGAGGGAGCGGCTAAAGCGCACTTCGGCTGGCATCACCTCAGCGGCGCAAACGCCTTTGATATATTCCCTACGGATATTTTCAAGGCTATGATCGACGAGCATCCTCTGAGAGAGGCATCTCACATGGCTGAGGACTTCACACGTATTAACTTCGGTTGGTGGGGATTCTATGACGATACCCGCCGCGACGTATACGAATACGGTACGAGCCGCGCTTACGCCTGGGACTGTCCGATTGCCATTCAGTGTAGGCTCGATCCCTTTAAAGCGCACGCAAGAACCTCTGATGTTCTCGAGGTTATACGCCGCTGGGAATACGCAAGAAAGCATAAGCTCTTCTCCCAGAGGGAGAAAGATATGCTCAAAGAACCCGGACACGAGCATACAATATTCATAAACGAAAACGGAGAGTACGAGCTTATTCCCTACACTCAAGTGAAGGATGCTTTCTCAGGCGACGCGTCTATGACTGCATTCGTATTTGAAAGAGAGAATAAGGCTTACGCTCTTATCTGGCACAATACGGGCTCTGCAAAGGTAGAAATCGAACTTCGCGACGCTACCTATGAAAAGGAAATCGGAAATCCTTTGGCAATAGAAAAGCGCAACGGAAAAATCACGCTTGAGGTTTCAAGCGCTGCTTATCTCTCGGCAAACGTCTCGCTTGAGGCTATGATTGAGATAATCAAAAAAGCAAAAGAAATATAAGGAAATCCCCGCCCGGCTATTCATCTGTCGGCGGGGATTTTGTTATTTATCTGACCTTGTCTTGTATTCCGACGGGGATATTCCCTCGTAGCGCTTGAATACCTTGGAAAAATAGTAGGGGTTATTGAAGTCGAGCTTTCTCGACACCTCGGAAACCGAATAACCCTTGTCACGTATAAGCTTCTTTGCTTCTTTAATTTTAAGGGCGTTATAATAATTCATTATAGAGGTCTTTCTGTGACTCTTAAAAAGGGTGGAAAGATAGGTTTTGCTATAGTTGAGCACGACGCAAATCTCGTCTATTGTGATTGTGGAATATACCTTCTTTGACAGGAGCTCGGTTATGCGCTCAACTATCATTTTTTCAAAGTTTTCCTTTGAATTGTAGGTGACTATATTTTTCTGCTTTTCCGCCTCTCGCGCGGTAGTAAGCAAAAGCTCTTCGAGATATAATTTATATAGCTGCTGAGAGCCAAGCGGTGGGTCTGTGAGGAGCGATTTTGATACGAAGGCGTCGGGGTCTGAGTCTCTTGTGCCCTTCTTAAAAATATTTCTCGCCTCGTCGTATATTTTGTTTATCAGATGTCTCTCTTCCTCTGAAAGAGAGATTTTCAGTCCCTCGAATATCGCCATAAATTTACTCGAAGAGTAAAAGGAAATAAAAAACACCGTTATAGGAGAATTTACCGCCCTGATACTGTGAGCCTCGCCGGGCTTATGAAAATATGCCTCTCCCGAAAGCAGACGAAAGCTGCTCGAATCGGCGCAAATCTCAGCCTCTCCGGACTCGAGATAGACTATTTCCCAAAAGTCGTGCTTCTCTTCCCTGTCTACGAAATCCTCTCTTATAATCGTAGAAATAAAGTGAACTATTTTTTGAACGCTTACAGTAGTATTCATACCCCTGTTTATGTAGGTATTCATCTTTGCGTTGATTATCACGTCTGCCACCTCTTTCTATCCTTCTTATAGTATATATTATAGTCTCGTTTTTACACGGTGTCAATGAATTTTGAAAAATTAGCAACTTGTTTTTTTATATGAACAAAAATATATGTTTTTGTGGTGAAAATTTCATTGTAATAGTATTTCTTATATGGTATTATTAAATCGTAAGTAAGCACACAAAAAAACGCTTTTAAAGGAGTAAAACAATGAACAAAAAACTCAGATATGCAGTAATAGGCTGCGCGAATTTTGGAAAGGCTCATCTTGAGGCGCTCAGCACCATCACTGAAATTGAGGTTGTAGCGCTCTGCGATATACATATCGAGCTCTGCGAGAAGAGAAACGAGGAATTTAAGCTTGGCGCAAACATGTACACCGACCACAACGAGATGCTTAAGAACGAAAAGCTTGACGTAGTCGTAGTATCTACCGCAGACAAGGCTCATAAGCAGGCTACCGTTGACGCGCTCCGCGCAGGCTGTCACGTTATGTGCGAGAAGCCTATGGCGCTCTTTGTCGAGGAATGCGAGGAAATGGTAAAGACCGCAGACGAGACCGGCAAGCTCCTTATGGTAGGTCAGGTATGCCGCTATGCTCCCGGATTCGTTAAGGCTAAGTCACTTGTCGAGCAGGGTGTAATCGGAGACCTCTACTTTGTAGAGAGCGAGTACGCTCACGACTATTTCGGACGCGAGGGCGTTGACAACTGGAGAGCTGACAAGGACAGAGAGCCCATCATCGGCGGCGCGTGTCACGCTATCGACCTTCTCCGCTGGATTGCAGGCGATCCTATTGAGACCAGCGCATACAGTAACCACAAGATGCTCACCACCTGGCCCGTAAACGATACTACCGTAGCTATTATGAAGTTCCCGAACGACGTAATCGGTAAGGTATTCACCTCTATCGGTTGCAAGAGAGATTACACTATGAGAACCGTTCTCTACGGCTCTAAGGGTACTATCATAGTAAACAATACAGATCCCTACCTCACCCTCTTCCTTGAAAAGATTGATGGCGCGCCCTTTGCCGCAGGTCAGCTTGAAGGAACTGAAGAAAAGCTCATAAGACATCTTATAAAGGTTTCTATAAACAATCACAACGTAGCTGCTGAGCATAGACAGATGCTTGACGCAGTGCTTAACGGCAAGCCCCTTATCACCACAGGTCGCGAGGGCGCTCGTACCGTTATGGTATGCAGAGCCGTAGTTGAATCCGCAAAGACCGGTATGCCCGTAAAAATCAAGTACACCGTTTAAGGAGATATAGGTATGTTGAAGGCAGGATTTGCACGAATTGATATTACTCCTCCTCTCGGTATGGAGGTTGCAGGTTATTACGAAAAGAGAGTCGCAGACGGCGTTATCGACCCCCTTCTCGCCACAGCGGTTGCATTTAACGATGGAGAAAAAACAGGTATCGTTATAGCGGTAGACATTATACAAATGAGCCAGCTGGGAACAGCATGTATGCGCGAAATGATTGCGAAAAAACTCGGAATTGATTCTGATGCTGTTTTTATCATCGCTTCACACATTCACACCGGTCCTAAGGTGCCCGGTCTTACAGACACAAAGTACTTTGACGGCACCCGCGCCGAAGACATATTTAATAAAACCCCCTACGCCAAGACACTTGCAGAAAAGCTCGTTGACCTATCTTCTCTTGCTGTAGACGACCTTGCTCCCGCAAAAATGCTCTACACCCACGGTGAGGTAAAGGACGTAGCATTTATCAGGCGCTACCGTATGAATGACGGAACGATACGGACCAATCCCGGCTGGCAGAATCCCGATATAGTAGAGGCGTGTGATGTTCCCGATGAAGAATCTTCCCTTCTTATTATCAAGAGAGAGGGCAAGAAGGAAATCGGCATAGTAAACTTCCAGGTTCATCCCGACCTTATCGGAAGAACGAAATACACCGCGGATTATCCAAAATTCGTTCGTGACACCTACGAGGCAAACGTTCCTAACTCACTCTGTATGTATATCAACGGTGCTCAAGGCGACACTAACCACATTGACGTAAGAAGAAATCCCGAAGTTGACGTATGCACCAAAGGATATGAGAGAGCTGTATATATGGGCAAAAAGATTGCTTATTCGGTTCTTGCAAACTACCCTCTTGCAAAAGAGCTGGACGGTGAGAAGATAGCGTATGCACAGCGCGACATTTCAGTTAAGTATAACAAAGGTAAGCCCGAGGAATTAGACGAAGCGCTCAGGATATACAAGGTATATATGGAAAAGGGCAGCGAGGCGGCTGTTCCCGGCGGAAATGCAGGCATGAGAAGAACTCAGACTATCGCAAGGGTAACACGTATAGTTTCTCTTATGGACAAACCCGATTACACCGACCTTCGTGTTTCTGCTCTGAGAGTAGGCAACTTAATTTTCGGCGGACTACCCGGAGAGCCCTTTACCGAAATAGGTCGCACCTTTAAGGATAAGGCTGATTATACTCTTGCAATTTTCTCCTGCCTTACAAACGGCGGTCAGGGCTATTATCCCACCGAATCTGCTCTTCTTGAGGGTGGATACGAGGCTAATTCTACCGCTTACGTTATAGGAACAGCAGAAAAGCTTGTAAACAATCTTATTGAAATAGCGAATGAGATTAAGAATTAACAAAAAAGGCACGGAATTTTCCGTGCTTTTTTAACTTTGAGCTATTCAAAATATTGCAGAGCAAATCCACTCCGTCTATTCCTAAGGTGGCGCTGCCCTGTAGGCTCCCTTGTGTAGAAGTGGAGTCATTTGAGATAAGTGCCTACGTATTTTAGGCTCCCTTGTGTAAAGGGA
>JAZRLJ010000097.1:0-13472 GCA_045646755.1 Eubacteriales bacterium
CATACAACCGCGTCACACTCGTCACGCAATAAAGATAAAAGCACCGAAAGCCTCTCCCGGTCTACGTCGGCAGAGGCTGAAATATTATGAAATACGGGTTCGCGGGACTTGAATCTCTCGGCCTTTATGCCTGAATTTACCAGCCTTTCGCAAAGAGATACTACACTCGTATCGTCACGGGCAATTATAAGCACGGGCGCGCCCGTAAGCCGTCTTGCCTCTCTTACTGCTTCTGAAAGGTAAGCAAGCGTTGCGCCACCCGTGAGTCCGTTTATAGCGATAGGCAAGGGATTGTTTGCCTTAAGCTGTTCCGCTATAGACTCTATCGAGTGGAAAAATTCCTTGTCCCGACGGATAATGGAAGAAATATCCGTCATAGAAATCCTCTTTTATAAAAAGTTATTTTGAGTATTTGTTCATTGCTTCCTCGCATTTATCCATAAGGATAAGCTCTGCTGAGGAATATATATCGTCAAATCTTGATTCGAGAGCCTCGGCTGCTTCCTTACCGAATTTACCGAGCACCCAGTTTACGAGGTCGTAATCGGGCGAGGGCTTCTGTCCCACGCCTATCTTTATTCTCGGGAAATTATCCGAGCTAAGAGAGGCTATAACGCTCTTAAGTCCGTTATGCCCTCCCGCAGAGCCCTTTCGTCTTATGCGGAAAAGTCCGGGTTCAAAGCTTATCTCATCGCAGAGGACAAGAATATTCTCGGGCGCAATTTTGTAAAATTTTGCCGCCTCGGAAATTGCCACTCCCGAAAGGTTCATGTAGGTAGTCGGCTTCATAAGAAGAACTCTCTTACCTCCGAGAGTGCTCTCCGCTATATATGCGTTAAATTTAACTCTGTCAATTTTTACGCCAAGCTTTTTCGCTATGTGGTCGATAGCCATAAAGCCTACGTTGTGTCTCGTGCCCTCGTATTCCTTGCCTATGTTTCCAAGTCCCACTATAATGTGAGTGATAGGCTGAGAGGTGCCCGAGCTTTCTATTTTCTTAAATAGGTCGAATATATTTGCCATTACTGTTCCTCTAAAAATGCGTTCCACATAGCATCCGAGGGCATATTGAAGCTTCCTCTCGGAGAGAATGAAATCTCGGTAACGAGAGGTCCGTCGGGCATGCACGAGCGCTTAAACTGCTGAGTCGCCATTCTCGTAAGAAGCTTTCTAAGATATCCCGAAATCTCCTCCTCGGTATACTTATCGCCAAAGGCAATAAGCGCAAGTCTCTTCACCTTCTCGGGTGAAAATCCGTACTTTACGGTATAGTAAATAAAGAAATCGTGAAGCTCGTAAGGGCCTACTATAGATTCGGTATGCTGAGTGTTTTCCTTGCCGTCCTCGGTGGGAAGCAGCTCGGGGCTGACGGGGGTTTCTATAACGTCAAGAAGAACCCTCGCAAGATTTTCCTTGCCGCTCTTATACGCCGCCTTGGCAGTGCATCTTATGATTTCACGCATAAGAGTCTTGGGTACGGAGCCGTTTACCGAGTACATCGACATCTGGTCTCCGTTATAGGTGGCAAATCCAAGCGCAAGTTCGGAGAGATCGCCCGTTCCAACGACTATGCCCCCCTCCTTGTTGGCTATATCCATAAGAAGCTGGGTTCTTTCTCTCGCCTGAGAATTTTCATATACGACGTCGTATACTCCGTCGGGCTGACCTATGTCTGCAAAGTGCTGATTCACAGCCGCCTTTATATCAATCGTTCTGACGGTGAGTCCAAGCTCCTCCGCAAGCGCGAGAGCGTTTGATTTAGTGCGCTCACTCGTGCCAAACGAGGGCATGGTTATCGCGATAACGTCGGTCTTATCTCTTCCGAGAAGCTCCATACATCTCTCGCATACAAGCACCGCGAGAGTCGAGTCAAGACCGCCTGAAACACCTATAACGCACTTCTTTGCTCCGGCTCTCTCTACTCTCCCTGCGAGTGCGCGCGCCTGGATATCAAGAGCAAGCGCCGAAGCCTCTTCTCTCTCGGCTACGGTTTCGGGAATAAATGGAAATTGGGATATTTTGTCGGGGTTTACAGTCTTTTCTTCGAGCGTAAATTCTACCGCCTCAAAGTCGCGGCATAGAGAATCAAAGCCCTGTCGTGAGCGTCTCTCTGCCGCCGAGCGCTCTACGTCAACTACGCCGTAGAGAATTTCCTCTGAGAAGAGGGGCGCTTTAGCAACGAATTTTCCTTCCTCTGCAATAAGTCTTCTGCCTGCAAAGAGTCCGTCTGTTCCACTTTCACCGACAGATGCGGAGCATACTGCATACGATACCGCAAGGCTGTCGCTGAGCGTGAGAGCGCGTCTCTCCTCTTTTTCCATAAGAGTGAGATATTCGGGATACGCCATAGCGCCGAGGATAATATTCGCTCCCGCACTCGCCGCAACAGACGAGGGAGGAATGGGAAGAGACGCGTCTGCCCCTACCTCAACGAAAATCTTTGCTTCGCCAAAGGTGTAAATTATATTATCTCCGATTACAACTTTCTTTCCGAAGAGCTTTCTTTCCATCGCCTCGCCGAAAACGGAGAAGTATTCTCCGTCAGCTCCGCCTGTGCTTACACCGAGAAGCTCACCGCGGCATACTGCCGCCACAGCGTTATAGAGAGAGCCTCCCACCTTGTAGGGAAATCCTATAAAGCTTATTATATCAAGCTCTGCCGTTTCAGCGATAAAACGCTCGAGAGCCAAAAGGCATTTATCCGAAAACGCATCCGTCTTAAAGAGGTCTCCTGCAGTCTTAGAGGAAAGCGCAAGCTCGGGAAAAAGAAGAATGTTTGCTCCGTTTTCCGCCGCCTCTCTTGCAAGAGAAACGCAGGACGAAAGTGTCGTTTCGATATCGGCAACCCTCACCGCAGGCGCAGCGAGAGCTATCTTAAAAAATCCGTTTTTCATTTAAATCACCATTAAAGTTTTTTATTCCTTAACGAGAATAAGCTTATCTGCGTAAGGAAGCTCCATAATAGCATCACAGAGGGTGTGCCACTCGGAGAGCTTATGCGTTCTTCTCGCATAATACATATTTATGAGAACCTCGTAGTTCATAGTAACGGTACGCATCTGATTATATGATGACGGAAGAAGCTGAATCATATTTATCCAGTTCGCCTTGTCCTTGGTTTCGATAAACTTAAGTCTTTCCTCTTCAAGACAAGCGATAACCGCATCCATCATCTCAAGCGACTTGCCCGTAAGCTTCTCCATAGAGAAATCCTCGCGGGAAAATTCCTTCGCCTGAATTTTATGCATAGTCGAGGTCGAATTTGCAACAGTACCTACTTTGTAGGTATCAAACTCCTTCCACCAGTAAAGAGGCGCAGTTATATCCATAGAAACCATTATCTGACGAAGATACTTTCTGTGGTCGCTTCCCGCCTTAGCAAGCTTTACCGCAAGGGAGAGGTCGTTTTCTCCAAGAACGAAATTACCGTCCTCATCGTAATAGCTATCCATACGAGCCCAGCTGTTAAGCGGATTTCTAGCTCCCCTTATAGCGTTCTCCATATTCATTACGGATATTCTCTCAACTTTAAGCATAACAAAGACTCCTTTATATTAAAAAGATTTGGCGCGAGTTTATTATCTTTCATTTTAGCATATTAGAAATATTATGTCAATAAGCAAAAGAAAAAAGCGGTACTCTCGGGAGAGAATACCGCAAAATATTATACTGTTATCTTTGCAACTTTAATTACTGTGCTTTCGCCGTTGGGACGAGGTCTTGTGATTACAGTAACCTTTTCGCCCTCCTGAGTAAAGTCGAGCTCCTCTCCGTTAAGAAGCCAACAAACCGACTTGATTTTTTCGGGAAAGTCAAACGACACGGAAAGCTTACAAGTAACGAGCTGCTTTTTGATTACGTTCTTATCTCCGAACTGAGGAAGATTGTGACAGAAGAGGTAATATGCGTCCTCCCCCTTCATTATGAAGTCACCGTCTTCACCGTCAACCTCAATTCCTGCAGGACGTGTGCCGACCGCAGCCTCTCTGTAGAGATCTATCCATGCGCCGAGGGTATGAAGCATTGCGGTGTCAATCTCTCTGAGATATCCGTTTCCCTTAGGGCCGACGTTAAGAAGGAAGTTTGAACCGCAAGCGCGACAGGTACAGTAATCTCCGATTATCTCCGCCATTGACTTAAAGTTGAAGTCAAGAGACGCGTATCCCCAATGGTCGCCGAGCACCTGACACATCTCGCTGGCAAGATACTTAGGAGCGTCGGGGGTATTTACGTTCAGAGGCTTTCCTCTCTCAAAGGTAACCGAGTCTATCTCGGGGTGTCCTTTCTCACCGAGCTTATAAAGGCCCGTGTTGTTTATTATCATAGCGGTAGGCTGATGCTTTCTTATCGTGGCATAAAGCTCGTCAAACTCCCAGTCCGCATCCTCCTTATCCCACCAGCCGTCAAACCAAAGACCGCCTATCTTTCCGTACTGTGTGCAAAGAATCTCAACGCTTCTGCGAAGATACTTAAGATACGCCTTAAAATCCTTCTGATAGCTCTCCTCACGCCAGTCGAGCAGTGTGTGGTAAAAGAAAGGAACTATTCCCTCAGCGTTGCACGCATCTACGAATTCGCGCACGAGGTCTCTTCCCGCAGCGCAGTGAGGAGCATCGAAATCGTTAAGTCCCAAGGTGTCGTAAAGAGAATATCCGTCGTGATGTCTTGTAGTGAGAGTGATATACTTACAGCCTGCTTCCTTTGCAGTTTTTACCAGTCTTTCCGCCCAGTCTGACTCGGGACAGAACTTATCTGCATAGGTTTCATACTCCTCGGGCGAAATACCGCTGAGCTCTCTTGCCCATTCCGCCTTACCAAGCACGCTGTAAATTCCGAAATGCACGAACATTCCGAATTCCATAGCTTCAAAGTCCTTTATGTACTGATGAACTACCATTTTCCCCTCCGAAATAACGCTTTATAATCCTATTATAATTCGGAAAACAACGAAAAGCAATATAAAATTCACGCAAAAATCTTAACAAAACCTATTTGAATACTACTTTTCTTATTTTCTCAAGCATTTTTCTTAAGGGTGTGAAAACCAGAAGAAAAATCACGAGATTTGACACTATATGAACGGCGTAGAAAATTATACCCCTCGCGTAGTAGACTCCGAAGCGATAGAAAAAGTTATCAAAGCTGCCCGAGAAGAGCCCTATATCCACAAGCGAGGTTAAAATTCCGAAGAAAAACGTCATAGAAACCGCAACAGAAGTAATTATGAAGCGGTTTTTAATTCTCAGTCTGCCGAGCATGAAAAATATCAGCGCAAGAAGAGGCCAGTATATGATATAGGAGACAAACCAAGTGCCAAATCCCCATATCATAGGCTCAATACATACGAAAACTGCCGCTGAGAGAATTCCCGACCAACCGAAAACGAAGGAATACAGAGCAATAAGAAGACTTACTCCCTCGACGTTTGGAATAGCGGCAAGGGCAAGCTTAGCGCACTCTAAGGTCGCCGCCATCATTCCTACAAGGGCGATAGTCTTCGTAGCGGAAAAAATCTTTTTTCTTTTACTAGCTTGCATAGGTTTCTATTCTGAAAAGAACTATAGTTCCCTCTTCGGCAGACATAGAAGTAAGTCCGACACCGGAGGCTTTAAGCGTAGTTTCCTCGTAATCTATCTCGCCCACGCCGTCCCAAGTACCGAAATCCTTTTCAAGTGATGTGTAGATAGAAACGTACTCCATATATTCGTCGGTTGTCTCGGGAATAAGCGAGCCGATAGAGTTAATATATGCTCCATACGTAGAATCAACTATATCTGCTTCAAGAGGATTTTTCTCTCTCGCCATAATATGCTGTATAACACCGTATACGCCCTCGTCCTTATTTTCTACGTCCTCAAGGTAAGCCTTGTAAACGTCATAGGTTCCGTCGCGGTTCTCAATTACTATGCTGACGTCGCCTCTCTCACCCAGAATTCCACCGAGAATTCCGTCAAAAACTCCGTTGCAGGACACAAGTCCTACTGCCATCACCAATACGAGAATGAGCGCTAAAATTTTCTTCATTTTTCGTTCTCCTTTTTCTTTTGCAAAATGCGAAATATAAAAAGCCTTTGAGAATCCAAGGAAACTCAAAGGCTGAAAAAGGCGCAATACGGGTAAAATACCCCATTAGCGTCAGCTCAAGGAATTCCCTCTTTTACCCAAGGAATTTTATCCTGATTACAGCCTACGGGCATTCCGACTTTACGGCAATGGCTGTTGTGGCGGATTTTCACCGCGCTTTCCCCGCTTGCGTAAGGCTGCTCTTGACGGTTATATTATATATCTCTCTTTCAGATTTGTCAATAGGGTTTCTTGTGCTTTGTTATCTCGTCTCTGATATGGGAAGCAACACTTCTTGAAAAGAGAAGAGCCGAGGGCACGAGTGAATCGGGCATAGTCTTAAAGAAGCCGTCCGACTCAAGAGTAACGTCTCCCGAGTATCCCACCCTGCCGAGAGCCTTGGTGAGAGAATTAAAATTAGTATTCTCAAGGTATGGCAGAGTATGTCTGTCGGTTACGAAATCGTTATCGTGAAGATGTATATGCTTTATTCTCTCGCCGAGCGCCATAACCATTCCCGCGGCGCTCTCTCCGACAATCCCTGCGTGTCCTGAATCAAAGCATACTACAGCGCCGTAAGAGGAAAGCGCGTCAGCGTATCTTATAAGCTCAGCAGCATCCGAGCAAACTCCCCCGACGAGCCTGTCCTCGTCATCCGGATGGCGAGACCATATATTTTCAATTGCAATTTTTACCCCATAGTCACGTCCGACGGCGCAGAGCCTTGAAAAGAGCTCCATATTCATCTCAAATCTATCGTCGTCTGAAAGCCTCGGGCATATCTCTGCAGGGTGCACTACGACGGTCGGAGCGCCGAGATGAGATGCTATGATAATTGACTCTCGGATTTTTTCGTAAATTTTACGATTTTTAAAATCCTCACCTATAGAAAAGCTCGAAAAAGGCGCGTGTGCCTGATTAAAAACGAGTCCGTATGACAAGGCGACTCTCTTGAGCTCGTCAGCAAGAATTCTGCCACCCGCACCAAACACTGCGTTATCGTCGTAATACATAGAATAATCGGCTGCCTCAAAGCCTGCCGCCGCAATCATTTTTACAGCGGAAATCGCGCCGAATCTTCTGCAAAGTCTGTCGGTATGTATAGAAAGCTTCATGCCTGTCCGCCTCCCTTCTTAGATGCTCTCGCGCTCGCCTTCATTTCCGAAGAGGACTTGATATAGAGTGAAATGAGGCTCTCGATAGACTCGCGGAGTGCGGTGCGCATTTTCGGAGGCATAGTACGTGACTTGCGGTAGAGACGGAGCAGGTGAATCTCGTCCTCGGAGAGCTCTGAGCTATCCTTACCTAGTGGGAGGTCAAGCAGCTCTCCCACGCTTACGGAAAAGCGCTCGGAAAGAGAAGAGAGCATCTTCATATAAGAGGACGAGCGGCCTCTTCTCCAGTTGTTGACCGTCTTGTCTTTCAGCCCCATAGCGCGCTCGAAAGCTGCGTCGCTCTCGAATTCCGCATCTATGAGCGAGAGTATTCTGTTTTTTATTTTCTCATTATTTTCAGCAGTCATTTTGCTTATTTTTCCTACTTTAGTTTACTTTCTTGGGCGTTTTTTCTTTTTTACAGCAGAGAAACCGAACTTGCCGAGTCTCTTACCAAGAGCGTAATATTCACCGTGAGAGTATGCCATAAGTCCTGCCTTCTCAAGACAGATTCTGCCGCCCTCGTCCATAATATCCTCTCTGCAGGAGACACTCACGATATCAGCAAGGAATATGTCGTGCGTTCCGCTCTCCATAACCTCAAACACCTTACATTCAAGAGACAGAGGCGACTCTGCTATAGTGGGCGCCGAGACCTTTTCACTCTCGACCTTGGTAAGTCCGCATTTCTCAAATTTATCGACCTTAGCGCCTGTGAAAATTCCCGAGTAATCGGTTGCTCTCGCAAGAGCTTCGGTAGTGAGATTTATAACAAACTCACCATTATCCTTCAGTATCTTATGAGAGTGTCTTGACGGTCTTACCGAGATATAAGCTCTCGGCGGGTCACTTGAAAGTATACCCGTCCATGCAACAGTTATAATATTTGAGTTTTCCATATCTCCTACGGTAACCATGACCGCAGGAAGCGGAGCAAGAAGAGTTCCGCTCTTAAGGTGTATTCTTCCCATAAAAATCCTTTCGGTTTTAAGTCTTAATAGCAGTATAGCACATTTTACGAATTTTGTAAACCGGTTTGCGAATTATTTTATTCGTTTGCTCATAATTTTTATATAAAAACGCATTTTTTATAAAGATTTATTCATAATTTACGTGTATAATTATAATGAATTATATTGCGGGAGAAAAAAATGCTTAAATTAAAGGATATAACGAAGGACTACGTAACCGCCTCGGAGACGGTCAAGGCGCTGAAAGGCGTCAGCATTTCCTTCAGACAGAAGGAGTTTGTGTCTATTCTCGGCCCGTCAGGCTGTGGAAAGACCACCATGCTCAATATCATAGGAGGTCTCGACCATTACACAGACGGCGACCTCTCGATAGCGGGCAAGAGCACTAAGCTCTACAAGGACAGAGACTGGGACGTATACAGAAACCACAGAGTAGGCTTTATCTTCCAGAGCTATAACCTCATTCCTCACCAGACTGTGCTC
Source organism: Eubacteriales bacterium (assembly GCA_045646755.1). Classification (GTDB taxonomy): domain Bacteria; phylum Bacillota; class Clostridia; order Oscillospirales; family CAG-272; genus UBA1740. The sequence goes on from JAZRLJ010000097.1 coordinate 8,672, forward strand.
GGAAACGTTGAGCTTGCGCTCACGATCGCGGGAATGTCTAAGGAAGAAAGAACGAAAAAGGCTAAGCTCGCTCTTGACAGAGTGGGACTAGGCGATAAATATTATAAGCGCCCGAATCAGCTCTCGGGCGGTCAGTGTCAGAGAGTCGCTATAGCGAGAGCACTCGTAAACGACCCCGAGATTCTTCTCGCCGACGAGCCTACGGGAGCGCTTGACACAGTAACCTCAAAGCAGATAATGGACTTAATTAAGGAGATTTCGGGCGAGAGACTCGTAATCATGGTTACGCACAATCCCGAGATTGCCGAGGAATATTCCTCCCGTATCATAAGACTCCTTGACGGTCAGGTAATCGAGGACACCAACCCCTTCTCCGAAGAGGAGGAAGAAGCAGAATGCCTTGCGGTAAAGGAAGAAATAGAGAAAAAGGAAGCTGAAATCGAGGCTGCTGAAACCGAAAAAATCGAAGCCATCACCGACGAAAAGGAAAAGAAGAAAAGAATAAAGAAACTCGCGAAGGCGAAGAAAAAAACGAAGGAGAAGGCAAAGATGTCCTTCTTCACCGCATTCAAGCTTTCTGCAAGAAACCTTATCTCCAAGAGAGGCAGAACGACCATGGTCGGAATTGCCGGCTCAATAGGTATTATCGGTATCGCGCTCGTTCTTGCCTTTTCGGCAGGTATCAAGGGATACATCGCTTCAATGCAGGACGATATGCTCTCGGGTAACCCGATACAAATTTCCGAAACGGGATTTGACGCCTCTGCGGTAAGCGAGCTTATGACTCCCAAGGACTTCAAGGAAAAGGATAAGCTTGCAGACAAAATATACATTACCAGCACTGTAGAAAAGCTTGCGGAAATGAACGAAAGCCTTAACCGTCTTTTCCAGGCGAACACGATAACCCCCGAATATATTGAGTACGTAAAGTCTATGCCAAGCGAAGCGTACGAGGCAATGCTGCTTAGCTACGGAATAGATATGTCTCTCAATATCTTCACCGACTTCAAGCTGAAAGCAGACTCAACAAGCCAGAACCTTTCAGTAAAGAGACTCATAGACAACTATACCTCAATACTGAAAGAAACCAAATACGCGGAATACTCAAGCTTTATCCCCTATCTCGTTCCCTCAATGAAGCAGGCTCCAAACAAGGCCGACTACATACTTTCTCAGTACGACCTGCTTGGAAACAGTAAGATTGCGGAGAATGCAAATGAGATAATGCTCGTAGTAAATCCCGACGAGGAAATCTCCGACCTTCTCCTTGCAATCTTCGGATATTATACCCAGCAGGAATTTCTCTCCATAGTTGACAAGGCAACCTCAGAGGACAAGGAAAACTTCGCCTCCAAGGCGTACTACCGCGAATACTTTGATTACGACGAGCTTCTCGGCAAGGAATTCACCTGGTATCCTGCAGATTCTCTGTTTACCAAGGGAATGATGGGCTACACCTATAATTCCGAAGGAAGCAAGCTGAACGCAGAGGACGGAATGAAGCTTAAGGTGGTTGGAATTCTCACCGCCAAGGAGAACGTTTCTTACGGCTCTCTCTCCTCGGGCATCTACTACACCGAGGCTCTGACCAATCACATTCTCGAAACTAACAAAACCTCAAGCTTTATCGATTATCTCAACAGTGACGCATCTCTCTTGGAGATGGGCCCCAAGACCTTCCCAATGCCCGGTGAAAACGGTGAGATGAACACCGTAACCATACCCGCATACACCATTCTTTACCAGTACTCATACGTTTACGACGACCCCACCACCCCTGAGGACGAGAACAAGGTTGTAGACGGAATGAAAGCGCCTTACGGTTATATTATTCCTTCGTCAGGCTCGGATATGATGAGTTCTATGATGGGAGGAGGCTCTACCGACCCGCAGGAATCTGCGAAAAAGAGCAGAGACGTTCTCGTCAGAATGCTTGGAGGAAACTCTCTGGCTAACGATATTCTCATATACCCGAAATCCTTTAACGAAAAGGACCTTGTTACAGAGTATCTTGACAACTGGCATAACGAAAACGCAGAAATAAAGGTAAACGGCGTAATTATTCCCATCGAGGACAGAGTTAAGGTAACCTACACTGACACTCTCGAGCTTATCATAAGTATGATAAACACTATGATTGACGTAATTACCTACGCGCTCGTTGCCTTTACCTCGGTATCGCTTGTGGTATCAACGGTTATGATAGGAATTATAACCTACGTTTCGGTTGTTGAGCGAATCAAGGAAATCGGCGTTATCCGTTCACTCGGCGGAAGAAAGAAGGACGTAAGCCACCTCTTCAACGCAGAAACCTTTATAATCGGACTTCTCGCAGGACTTATCGGCGTAGGATTTACCTATATTGCATCGGCAATAGTCAACGTTATCCTCAATCCCCTTATCGGATATTCAAGAATTGCAGCGCTCCCCATAGGTCAGGCAATAATTCTTGTAATTCTGAGCATAGGACTTACCTGTATTTCCGGACTTATCCCGGCACGAAGCGCGGCTAAGAAGGACCCCGTAGTAGCCCTCAGAACAGAATAAAAACACAACAAAACCAAAAGGCAGAGGTGCTTTATCAGCGCCTCTGCCTAAATTATTTGATTTCAAAAATTCAGTTTACCTTCGAGATATGCGAAGCCTTAAGGGGAATTGTAAGGTCAACCTTCTCCTCGCCTCTGGTTACGTTTATGATAACCTCGCTACCTACTCTTGCATTGAGCATCGCGTCGGTGACGTGAAACATTCTCGTAACCTCGTATACTGTTCCGTCAATCTTTATGGAGTTTATAACGTCGCCCGATTTGAGAATTCCAAACGCCGCTGAGCTCTGATCAACGATATCCTTGACCTTTACGGTTTCCTTGCGGACAAGCTCACCGCTTTCGGTATCGTACTCGGTGTAAAGCGCAGCGATTTCAACGTTTACTCCAAGCATACACTTGTACGCATACTTATCGCCCGAAAATCCGTCGCAATAGTAGATTATATTCTCCGCGATATATTTAGCCACGTTTGACGGGATTGCGTATCCGATATTATCTGTGTTTGAGCCGGCGCTCTTAGCATTTACTATTCCTATAAGCTCGCCCGAGGCATTGAAAAGTCCGCCGCCAGAGTTTCCGCCGTTTACCGCGGCGTCAGTTCTCATTACTCTGAGAGAAAGAGTAGTTCTCTCATCAGTGGCTAAAATGCTGATAGACTCGCTATCTACGTTTATTCTTCCAAGCGTAACGGAAATTCCCGCGCCTGCCGCGTTACCCACCGCCATAGCGGCTTCAAGAACGGTCACCTTATTTGAATCTGCAAAGTCGCAGGCTCTCGCCGAGCTTCCCATCAAGACGGGACTTGCGGTAACCTTAAGGACGGCAAGGTCGTACTCCATCGTTCCGCCAAGGTATCTCGCATTCATAGAATAATCAAATGACTTATCCCCGTAAAGATGGCTCTCCATTCCGTAGAGATACGCCTTTATGTTCTTGCTGATTGAGTGCGTCTGGCTATCGTATACCACGTGATAGTTTGTGAGAATGTACGCCTCGCTCTTATCCTCACTCATTTTGAAGATAACACCCGAGCCGCTCGCGTTACCTGCAACTATACTGACCGAAGACATAAGTGCCTTGCTTGCGGCAAGCTCGCTTATAGCAGCGTCGCTGTTTATCGTTACGTCGTAATTATTTACCCCATCAACGTTTACGGTCACGTTCTGTATCTCGGGCTCTCCGGAGCTGTCCAGCAAATCAATAAACAGGCAGGACGAGAGAGAAAAACAAAGCATAACCACAAGAAGAAAACAGGAAACTATTTTTGTTTTCATATACTTCCCTCTAGAAAAAATATTTACCTTATTTTACACTGATTATGTTAAGCGTATGTTAACAAAATATATCATATCAAAAAACTTTATCACTTATTTTTGAAAAACTGGTAAAGATAGCAGGGTATCATACCGTTATAGAGCTTTCTGACCTTGTCAGCGCGCTTTCCGTAGAATTTCTCAAACTGCGGATGCGAGGTAATGATATAAACCTGCCACGGAGCAAGTGAGCGGAAATGCTCGCCCATTTTCTTGTAAAGAGCCTCCGCCTCGGCAGGTGTCATAAGTCTCTCGCCGTAGGGAGGATTCGTTACGATAGTACCGCGTCTGCCCTCGGAGGAAATCTTAAGGCAATCGCAGGGAAACGCCGTAACTATATCCGACACGCCCGCGATAGAGGCATTTTTCTTAGTCAGTTCAACCGCATTCTTATCTATATCCGAGGCAAAGCACTCAAACTTAGTATTTACCTCGTTGTCTCTCGCCTCTTCTCTTACGTCCCTCCAGATTTTTCCGTCAATGAAAGGGAATTTCTCTGCCGCAAAGGAGCGTCTGACACCGGGAGCGATATTCTTCATAATCATAGCCGCCTCAATGGCGATAGTTCCGCTACCGCACATTGGGTCCCAGAGAAGTACGTTCTCACGGGGTCGGGAGGTAGCCACAATTGCCGCTGCCAGTGTTTCACGTATTGGTGCTCCGAGAGAGTCCTTTCGATAACCCCTCTTATGCAGGGCAATGCCCGATGTGTCTATCATAAGGGTAGCAATGTCGTTGAGGATAAAGAACTCTATCTGATACTTTACACCGCTTTCGGGAAACTGCTCTATGCCGTAAACCTGTGACAGAGAGCGAACAACCGCCTTTTTTACTATTGCCTGACAGTCGGGTATAGAGTGGAGCTTTGACTTTATGGCATGTCCCTTGACAGGGAAAGCATCGTTTTTGCCTATAAAGTCCGACCAGTTAAGGGCACGT
>JAZRLJ010000098.1:0-8504 GCA_045646755.1 Eubacteriales bacterium
TTGGCCTCCGACTTAGTTGAGGCGGTGGCAAAAAAGATAGACACGGCTCTTGAAATAAACCCCGCTTACTCACTCTCTATATCGGGCGGAGTTGCAGCAAACTCGCACCTTAGAAGAAGGCTTACCGAGGTTGCAAAGAAGCGCGGAGTAAGCATATTTATCCCCCCGTTGTCTTTGTGCGGCGACAATGCGGCTATGATAGCGGCGGCGGGATACTTTGAATATAAAATGGGCGCGCTCAGTGATTCCTCACTCAACGCAAGCGCGCTTGACTCAATAAGGTCATGCTGCTGAAAGGATTCATATGGAAAGTATAGATAAAGTAAACGGAACGTTTGGAAAAAGAATATCCGACTGGCAGAAGCCCGCAGTCTCGGGCGCGGTCATAAAAAGACTGCCGAGATACCACAGATACCTCGGTGATTTGCTCGCTCAGGATAAGCTCAGAATTTCCTCAGCGGAGCTCTCGCGCATTATGAACGTTACCGCTTCTCAGATAAGACAAGACCTCAACTGCTTCGGCGGATTCGGTCAGCAGGGCTACGGATATAACGTAAAATATCTTTACGGTAAGATAAGCGAGCTTCTCGGTGTCGAGAAGGGATACGCCGCGGTTATAGTCGGCGCAGGAAACCTCGGAAGAGCGCTTGCTTCTACGCACATGTTTGAGCGCAGAGGCGTAAACAGAATAGCAATGTTCGACACAAATCCCGAGGTGATAGGCAAGAGCTTTTCCTCTATTCCCGTATACGACGTAAATGAGCTCTACGACTTCTGTAAGAGGGAAAACGTCTCTATAGGCGTGCTCACCGTCCCCAAGGAAGCGGCGTATGAGGTATGCAGGGTGCTTATAAGCGCAGGCGTTCGCGGTATATGGAATTTTGCAAACATGGAGCTTAAATTCCCCGAGGACGACGTTATAGTTGAGAATATACACCTCGGCGACTCTCTTATGAAGCTCTGCTACGAGCTGAAGACCAAGGATGAGGCAGATAACGGAGACGAAAGTAGATGAAATACTACATAATAAATTTAGAGGGGCTTTCGGACAAGGAGTGCTTTGCAGATGCATCTAAGGAAGAACTCAGAGTTCTTCTCGCTCTTATCTCCAAAAAAGGAGAAGTTGAGAATGCCGATATGCTCGCGCATCTATCACATATCTCTAGAGCGAGAGCTATCTCCTCTCTTGCCTTCTGGCAGGACTCGGGGATAATTCTCGAGAGCGACTCCCCCGAAATAAAGGACTCCTCTATAACTGAGGAATACGAAAACGTCGAAGACCCCGAGAAAAGCGCCGTGGAAATCGCGCGCAGCATAAAGGACAAGGGACTCTCCGCTCTTCTCTCCGAGATAGCGCGCCTTATGGAGAGACCGATGCTCTCTACCGCTGAAACCAAAAAAATAGTAACCGTCTATACCGATTACGCTCTCAACGAGGAATATATAATCACTCTTGCCGCATTCCTTAAGGAAAACGGCAAGCTTACGGTGACAAAGCTCGTCTCAGATGCAGAAAGACTTGCAAAAAAAGGACTCGACTGTGTCGAGGAGCTTGAGATATACCTCGCAAAGCGCTCTAAACTGAGCGATGCGGAATGGCACTACAAGCGCCTTATCGGAATATACGACCGCGCTCTCTCCCCTATCGAAAGCGAGATGGCGGAGAAATGGTACTGTGTATTCGGCTATACCGACGAAATCATAGGACACGCATTCAGTATAACCACGAGCAGAAAAAACAAGCTTGAAATTCACTATATGGACGCAATACTCACCTCCTGGCACGAAAACGGCTGTAAAACGCTCGAGGAATGTGAAGCGGCAGCACGCAAATTCTCTCTTGAATGGCAGGAGGAAAACGCAAAGAGTGATTCAACTAAAAAGACCTCCGGCCGCAAGAAGCAGGCAGAAAAGCCGAGATACGGTGAATTCAACGTAGAGGACGCCTTTGCAAAGGCTCTTATGCGAAGCTACGGCTCAGAAGAAAATGAAGAGGGAGACTGATACATTATGTACGGCTACGAAAACTATCAGAAGGTAAAAACCGAAATCGAAAAAAGACGTCTTGGCGCAAACGCAGAGGCAGACAGGCGCAACCTCGAGATGCGTGCCGTAAGCGAGGATATACGCATCATCGACGCAGAGCTTGTAAAGACGGGACTCACTCTCTTCAAGGCTGCGTGCGAGGGCGCAGATATTACTCCCATAAGAGAGAGAAATCTCGAGCTTAATAAAACCAGACGAGAGCTGCTCGTAGCTCTCGGTTATCCCGAAGACTATACCGAGCCTCAGTATACCTGCAAAAAATGCTCTGACTCGGGATTTGTCGGAACAAATATGTGCTCCTGCTTTCGCGAGATGCTCATAAAGGAAAACATAAAATCCTCGGGTATAGGAAAGCTTATCGAAAAGCAGTCCTTTGAAAACTTCTCTCTTAATTTCTACGAGGGAGAAGCAAGAGAGCTTATGGAAAAGAATCTCTCTTGGGCAAAGGATTTTGCAGCTAGCTTTGGCGAGGGCTCAAAAAATCTGCTTCTTATCGGACCTACCGGCACGGGCAAGACTCATATCTCAACCGCTATTGCCAAGACTCTTATCGAGAAGGGTGTGGAGGTGCTGTACGACAGTGCTCAGAATATAGTCAGCGCATTTGAAAAAGACAAATTCAAGAGCGGATACGGAGCATACGAGCCTGAGGGAACAAAGTATCTTGAGTGTGAGCTCCTTATACTTGACGACCTCGGAACAGAGTTTGTAAGTCAGTTTACGGTTTCCTGCCTCTATAATCTTCTCAACACGAGAATGAACAAGGGACTGCCAACCGTTATCTCAACCAATCTCTCCCCTGCCGAGCTGTCCGAAAAATACGAGGACAGAATATACTCGAGAATAGTCGGCGCAGACTCAAGAATTCTTCTGTTTAAGGGAAAGGACAAGAGACTCTCTTAATATGAATATAACCAAGGTAACAGACCTCACGAACTCTGCTCTTGACGTATACGTGCGTCTTACGGGCGCTGAGCTGAGAGCAAAAAAAGAGGGGAGCGAGGGAATATTTATCGCTGAAAGCCCTGCTGTAATTGAGGTTGCCATAGAGGGCGGGTGCGAGCCAATCTCCCTGCTTACAGACGAGAGGCTTATAAAGTCGGGAGATGTAGAGAGACTGATACGCCGCCACCCTGATATACCCGTATACACCTCAGAACGCGACACGCTTACCGCCATAACAGGCTTTGAGCTGACGCGCGGAGCTCTGTGTGCTATGCGCCGCCCCGAGCCAAAATCGCTCGAAGAGGTTCTCCGGGGCGCAAGGAGAATTGCTGTGCTTGAGGCGATATGCGATGCGACTAATGTCGGCGCGATATTCCGCTCTGCCGCAGCTCTCGGAATTGATGCGGTGCTCGTGACTCCCACCACCTGCGACCCTCTGTGCAGACGCGCGGTAAGAGTCAGCATGGGAACGGTATTTTTAGTTCCCTTTGCAAAAATAGGACAAACCCCTGCCGACTGGCCAAGGAATATGGATATTTTAAAATCAATGGGATTTAAGTGCGCCGCAATGGCGCTCTCGGATAACTCCGTAAGCATAGACGACGAAAATCTTCTGAGTGAAGAAAAGGTCGCTCTTATTCTCGGTACAGAGGGTACGGGACTTATGCGAGAGACTATTGAGAAATCGGATTATACGGTAAAAATACCTATGTCAAACGGCGTTGACTCACTCAACGTAGGCGCGGCTGCCGCCGTAGCCTTCTGGCAGATAACAAGGTAAAGGTAATAAAAAAGGAAGAGGCGAAAACCTCTTCCTTTTTTGCTTTTAGTGAAATATTATTTAATTTTATTCTGCGTCAAGCTTCGCCTTACAAGCAAGAGCGTCGCAGTATCCGTCACCGTCTGTGTCAGGGTGAACCGGGCAGACTAGTGCGGAAATGTACTCCCAGCAGGTGTCACAGGTGAAGTCTCCGTTTTCGTCAACGTGCTCCGTACACTCGGGAAGCTTACTTATAGGAACCTCAACAAACTGAGTATCCTTGAAGAATTCCTTGGTCTTCATCGTTTCTATCTGACCGTACAGGAGCCCCTGATGGTTATTCCTTATTATTATAAGTCCCGGAGGAGTCATAATATTCTCATTCTTTACGTCTTCAAAGGCACCTGCTGCATTCTGCTGACGGACAATTTCAGCTCCGTAGTTATCCGATGCTGTTACGTATTTGCTTGCGAAGAAAAGGACTTTTTTAGCAGCCGTTGAAAGCGTCTTCTGGTCAACCTTAAGAACCTTCAGATTATCAACGATTAGCGACGTGGGAAGGGAGGTCTTATATCCGAAATCGTGGTTATGCCATTCAACGTCAAATAGCGTAGCCTCTTCAATGGTCTTTTCTTTTGTGGTCTCAACTATCGCAGAATCCTTAATAACAACGTCACCAATCCAGAATGAACCGTAGTCCTCTCTGAATCTTATCATAGGAGAGCCGTAAACCAAGGAGTTTATAATGTGGAGATTTCCTCCTCCGGTAAGGTCAATACTTCCTACGACAGAGTCAATTATGTAGGCGTGCATAATACCGGTATGTGCGTCAAAACGGCTGAGCGTACATCCCTCGTAAGTAACTCTCTTGGATTCACCGCCTCCGTTGATTCCCCAGTACTGAGAAGGTCTTCCCTTAGAGGGGTCGGACGGGTCGATATAGAAGTTAGACTGAGTACAGTTCCTCCAGGTTACCTCAAGAGATGTATGGGTGGTAATATCGTAACTGCCGAGACCCGTCTTACTATCTTTATTTTCGCCCTTCCAGTTATAATAAGTCTTATGACCTGTGAATACGCAGTCCTCAATAAGAATATTGTAAGCATTCTGAACGTCTATGAAGTTAGGATATGCGCTTCCCTTTTCGCTGTCAGGCTCACCTACTATGTAGTGCTTGAGATTTTTAACCGTGGTGTGCGCGCGGTATATCGTGATACCTCTCTGACCGGTGTACGTGGTTATTTCAGTCTGGTTATTAGCACGGGTGGTGAACTCACCGCCGTCAATAGTTATGGGCTTAACGGAATTAGTATCAATTTTGTATGCCGTAATTCCCGTTACCTTCTCATAGTCGAAGAGGAATCTTACCTTCGGGTCTATATTGCCCTCAGCATCAACGAGGATTATTTCTCTCTGAGTAGAACCCGTGTTTTCGTTTACTCCATAACGAATGAAGTTCTTGTGGCTGCTGTTGGAAACGAAGAGCATAGCGGCGAAACCGTAATTTTCCTTCCATCCTACAAGCTTATCTATTTCATTCGCCTTAAAACCGCTGCTAAGAGCTATCGTTTTACCGTCTTTATCAATATTACTACTTAGTTTAGAGACAGTAACACTGGTGGTGGCAGAGCCTGTTACTTTGAATACGGAGCCGGCATATCCGTTGGTGATTACACCTACACGGTCGTCAAGGATAAACTTAACGTCAGTCCAAACTACGTCACAGGCTATAATGCAAGCATCCTTGGCAAATATCTCACCTATGAGATAGGTCTTGCCCGGTGTACCGATTACCTTCTGATGCTTACCGCTGTTTGCAAACGAATGAGCCTCGTATATAGCGTCGGCATCGTTAGTCTCGCCGTCACCGACAGCTCCGAAATCGTCGTAGTAAACGAAGTGAGCGTTCTTGGTAAATCTCTCGTAAGACTCGTTTGCAGCGGTAAGCGCAAGAGTCTTGCTATCGCTTGCGGTATTTGTAAGCATATCAAGGAAGAAGTCGCTGGGTACCTTTGCAAGAGAGGTGGTATATTCAGACGTAAAGGATATCTTGCCTACCTCGAACTTAGCCGAAAACGCGTTGTCTCCGCACTTATCCACCTTGCCGAAGAAAATTATCTTGTCGGTGACTACGGAAGAGTCCACGATGTCAAGCCAATAGCCCGCCTTCTCGTAGAGAAGATTCTGAAGCTGCGTAGCCGCCTTCTTGGTCTCACTGCGAACGGTATCGTCAACGTCCTCAGACATATCGTACGCTATCTTGTACTCGCGGATATCCTCACCGTAGAGGGTTATCTGAGTAATCTTGTAGTCGTCCTGAACCTTGGTTATATTCTTGTCGGCATAAACGTATTTGCTCTTAATCTCACTGGTATTTTCCGTTAATCCAAAGAACTCGGTTGCGAGAAGGTCAACGGCTTCGGTGTACGCATCGTTAGAGCCTGCAAGAACTACTATTTTGGTATCAATTATCTGTATGGTGTATCCCTTAAGACCAAGCTCGTGAACGTCAAACTTGTATTTGGAATCTCTTCCTGAAACCGCGCCTATAAGGACCTCGTAATCTACGGCAGCTCCCTTGTTCTCACTTACCGAGACGCCAAGGTTTTTAAGGTTATCAATCATGAAATCTGCCTTTTTTTTGGCATTCGCTCCAATATTGCTAGCAATAACGAACGAGTAGTTGCATTTTTTGTTGTTGATAAGCGCAATCGAACCGGGCAAACCACCCTCACCGCAAAGGTCGCAAACACAGTCTTTATCGGCGTCCTTATGCTCGCATATCATAGATACCTTACACTTATCGCAGAGGCCGTCCTTGTTTTTGTCTCTGTGCTCGCAGATTATGACAGGATATTCACACTCGTCGCAGTAGCCATCCTCGTCATCGTCATAGCACTCCTCACAGTCGGTCTCTATCTCTGCGTCACAATCGTCACATATATGGTCGTAGTCCTCGTCTATATGCTTAAACTTCATTCCGTCGTGCGTGCAGTATAGCTCGTCGCACATACCGTCGTGGTCGTCGTCATAGTGAACGATCTTCCTAAGCGTTCCGCAGCCCTCGGTGTCACAAACTCCGTCGTGATCGAGATCCTTGTGAACCTTACATGACACCGGAACCTGGGTGCCACATACGTCGCATATACAGTCCGCATTAAAGTCTCTGTGTACCGTGCAGGTTGTTCCCATAATAGAATTGAGCATATCCTGTGTACAAGAGGTCACACAGAGTACTGTCGCCATTATGAGAGCAAAAACCAAAAACAGCCTTACTTTTTTCATAAAATCCTCCGTAATAGTTGTGTTTATATATTTTTAGTTATTACATTCTATCACAAAAGAGCGTGGCAGTCAAGCAAAAAGAAGTTAATATCTTTATATGCGCGCATTTTCATTAAAATTAAACAAAATAAAACTTTTCGGGTTGTAGATATTTACAAGTACGTGGGACACAAAAAGCAGGAGCTGTCGCATTTAGGCATAACCGAATAAAAAACGAGAGGCATTGTGAAAACACAGTGTCTCTCTATCATTTAGTATAAATTTGAGGAAAGCTAAGGTCGAAAACCTATGGCTTTCCTCTTTTTATTAAAGTTTTTTATTCTCTTGCCGTTTTCTCGCTCGACGTACACTCGTACGCCTCACACTCGGAGAACGACAATTTCTGCTCTAAATCCGTTCGCTCCAAGGTTCAGTCTCATTAAGAATTCGCAGTTTCTGTATTTCTCACTGCATTTTCCCGATTTTTGCATTGATTTTATTGAATTCTTAATGAGACAACCCCCCTGTGTTTTAAACTACTGTTTAATTTCTATCATTTCGGTAGAGTCGAAAAATCCCGTTTTCTCAGGGAAAATGAAGTTGTACCCTGCGGTATTATTCTTAACCGTTATGGTTTTGGGCGGAGCCATAATATTCTTATTCTCCACCTCCTTAATGGGATTTCCGTTCTCGTCCTCCTCAATAACCATATCGAGCTTGTAATACTCAGAGCCGACCATAAACTTGGTGGGGAAGAAAGAGACGTTAGTTGCCGCTCCCTCTATCTTCAGTCCGTCAACAGTGATATTTGTCGGCAGAGCCGTCGGATAACCAAAATACCAATTTTTCCACTGTATGTCGAAGATACACGCAGTCGTATACTTATCCGCGACCACCATAGTTACGTCCTTTATCAAAAGGTCACCGTGCCAGAAGGAGCCGTAGTCCTCCCTGAGTCTGAGCATACTCACTCCGTAAACAGTTGAATTTATAATGTGAAGATCTCCGCCGCCGCATACGTCAACGCTTCCGACTATCGAGTCGATTATATAGGCGTTCATAACTCCTCTATGCGCGTCGTAACGGCTGAGAAGACACTCCTTGTAGGTGATATTCTTACAGTTTCCGCCGCCATTGATACCCCAAAAAGTTCCGTTGTTCGGTCTGCCGCTGGTGGGGTCTCCGGGAATCTTGTAGAAGTTAGACTCGGTGCATCTCTGCCAGGTTACGTTGCAGGCAAAGTGGGTTGTTATATCGTAAGAGCCCTGTCCCTGTCCTTGCGCGCCTTTATAATATTTTCTCGCTGTGAAAACGCAGTCGGTTATGAGAACGTTGTAGGCGTAGGTAACGTCAATAAAGTTGGGGTATCCAGGTCCGTCAAGGCCCTCAACCTCCCCCGTTACGTAATGCTCAAGATTCTTTATAATCGCATTTGAGCGCTTGACTGTGATGCCTCTCTGCCCCGTATATCCCGTCTTCTTCACGTTGT
>JAZRLJ010000099.1:0-9829 GCA_045646755.1 Eubacteriales bacterium
AACTGACCTTAGCACTGCAAACGTTAAGGTTACCGTAACCTATAAGGACGGCGACAGAACAGTATTTACCGACCGTGACGTTGCTTTCAATAGCAATATGTCTATCAGCGGATTTGATAAGAATACCGCAGGTAATCAGACTGTTACTCTTACCTACCTTGGTAAGACTGCTACCGCCGGCGTTCACGTAAGAGCTATCGCTTCTATCGAAATCGTAGCAGGTACTTACGATGAGTACGTAAGAGTTGGAAGCACTATCAATACCACAAACGTTAAGATTAACGTTACCTACACCGACGGTAAGGGCGCTCAGACCAGCGTTGCTCCTACTGCAGTATCTGTTGACGGCGGCGTTATCACCGCTACCTATACCGAAAACGGTGTAACCAAGACTACTACCGCTACTGTTAAGATTCTCAGCGCTTCTGAGATTTCCGTATCAGGTCTTAGCCAGACTGTTGCTATAGGAACCGACCTTAGCACCGCAAACGTTAAGGTTACCGTAACCTATAAGGACGGCGACAGAACAGTATTTACCGACCGCGACGTTGCTTTTAATAGCAATATGTCTATCAGCGGATTTGATAAGACCACCGCAGGCGATCAGACTGTTACTCTTACCTACCTTGGCAAGACTGCTACCGCCGGCGTTCACGTAAGAGCTATCGATTCTATCGAAATCATAGCAGGCACTTACGATGAGTACGTAAGAGCTGGAAGCACTATCAACACCGCAGACGTTATGGTTGTCGTTACCTACACAGACGGTGAAGGCGAAAAGACTGTTGCTCCCTCTAACGTATCTGCTGTCTTGACTCTAACTATAAGGAAATAATCAATACTCTCTGCCCCGAAATAAAGGATACTAAGGCAGGCGAGCCTCTCCACGCAAAGAAGCTTCCCTTCCTCAGAAACGTTATTACGGTAGGCTTCAAGCAGGAAGGCTGTCTTACCTTTGACGAGGCTATGGCACGCTACAAGCTCGTAAGTCGAGAGCAGGTGTCGAGAATGGCTGCTGAGGTAAAGCCGAGCGACGTATGTAATATGCAGTACACCTCGGGTACGACAGGCTTCCCCAAGGGCGTAATGCTCACACACTACAACGTAGTCAATAACGGAAAATGTATCGGCGACCGAATGGGACTTTCCACCGCGGACAGAATGATGGTACAGGTTCCTATGTTCCACTGCTTCGGTATGACACTCTCTATGACCTCGTCTATGACGCACGGCACTACTATGTGTCCTATGCCCTACTTCTCGGCAAAATCCTCTCTTGCTTGTATAAACCAGGAGAAAATCACCTGCTTCAACGGTGTGCCGACTATGTTTATCGCAATGTTCAACCATCCCAACTACCGCTCTACCGATTTCTCTCACATGAGAACGGGCATTATGGCGGGCGCGGGTTGTCCTGCGGAGCTTATGAAGCGCGCTGCAGACCCCGAGGAAATGAATATGACGGGAATTGTCAGCGTATACGGTCAGACCGAGTGCGCCCCAGGTAATACTATGAGCTCTTGGACAGACTCTCTTGAGGTTCGTACTGAGACCGTAGGATACGCATTCCCTCACGTAAGATGTAAAATCGTAGATCCCGAAACGGGAGAAGAGGTTGGCCCCGGTGTAAACGGTGAGTTCTGTGCCAAGGGATACAACACTATGAAGGGTTACTACAAGATGCCCGACTCTACCAAGGGAACTATTGACGAGGACGGATGGCTTCACTCCGGTGACCTCGCGTGCCGAGACGAAGACGGAAACTACAGAATTACAGGACGCCTTAAGGATATGATTATCCGCGGCGGCGAGAATATTTATCTTAAGGAAATTGAGGAGTTTAACTACACTCATCCCCAGACGCGTGACGTTCAGGTTATCGGCGTGCCCGACAAAAAGTACGGTGAGGAAATTATGGCGTGCATTATTCTCAAGGAGAAAGACAGCGTCACCGTTGAGGAAATGACCGAATACATAAAGGCAAGTATGGCTCGTCACAAGGTTCCGAAGTATATCGAATTCGTTAACAGCTTCCCGATGAATGCGGCAGGCAAGGTTCTCAAGTACAAAATGAGAGAGGCCGCGGCAAAGCGCCTCGGACTTGTGGGAGACGGTTCTGACACAGCTTCACCCGGCAAACAGTAATTTAAAAACAAAAAAAGGGATAGACAAAAGCTATCCCTTTTATTATGCTTTATGCAAACTTTAATTGTCTTTTTTGTGCTTTTTTCTAGAAAAACAGAGAATTATAAGCTTATGTGCGCCAAAATACAAAAGTGAACCTATCATAGACCCCAGCGTGATAAACAGTGCGATTGCCACAGTGTATGCAACCTGCCCCTCGGCTAAGCGAAACTCCTCGAGCATCGGCACAGCACTCTCAAGAAGATTACAGTAATTCTTATCAAAAACATAGGTGAGGGGGAGCGCAAATGAAAGGTAAACAGTGCCCGTCATGCCCAGATGAAGAATATCGTTTATGCGCGGTCTGTAAAGTCTGAGCGCTACTACGAGAAGAAAATAAAGCACTACAAGATGGTGGAAAACGAAGGAATGCGTGCCGTAAAATTCAGTCCCGACAGTCTCGCACGCACGACCGAGAATAGCATTCGGGAAAAGATAGATTCCGCACGAAACTATAAAGGTCATATAAGTGGCAATAGGTCTGAAAATCCGCCTGCCCCAGCTGCCGAAAAATTCTCCAAGAGGAATAACGACAAGAAAAAGACTGCAATAATGAAACGGAAGAAAGTAATAATCAAATTCTCCGAGAAAATTCCATCTTTGCTTCAAAACCTCGATAAGAAGAAGCATTACGGCAACTATAGCGGTGGGGATACTGCGCACTCGCTCCGACCTATGCCTGAGGAGAATAGCAATTATAATAACGAAAGCAACCATAATAATGAAAGCAAGTGGTAAAATCCTCTTATCATATTCAGAATACTGCATGTCTTCCCCTTTCCGCTATTTTCGTTTTTGACCGTAATAGCATAAGTTCAAGTTTCTAACATTATACCACTTTTTTAAACTTATGTCAATTATCTTTCATATTCTTTAATAAACCAAAAAGCTGCCGACAGGAAATCAAAAGTGACCCTGTCGGCAGTTTTGCGTTATTTACTTTTTAGAACCAGTTAAAGCAACCGATAAGAGCGAATACCGCGGAAACTCCTATACAAGCAGAGGAGAAGAAGAACAGACGGGCAAACATCTTGTCACGTCCCTCGGTAGTTGCAACCTTAGAGCCCGAGTAAGCCGCAAGCATAAGACCGCCGCAGCTGGAAAGGGGGCTGAATGCAGCTGCGTTTGCACCGATGCAAATACCGGTAACGAGCGCTATGGGATTTACGCCTACAAGGTCTGCCGCAAGAGTAGGTACTGTAGGAATGAGTGTCGGCATAACAACACCCGAAGCCGAGGAAACCCATGACATAACGCCTGCAAGAACGGTTATGATAGCAGCCGCGGTTCTCTTGCCCATAAGAAGCTTAAGTCCGTCGGCAAGAAGGTCGATGCCGCCAAGCTCGGTTACAAGAGAAATGAGAATACCGACACCGGTAATCATAAGAAGAGTGTTCCAAGGAATAGCCTTGATTGCGGCGCTCTCGTCAGCAAATCCCGCAATGAGAAGCACTACCGCTACCGCAAAGGAGATAAGACCGATATTGATGCTGAACACAGTAGAAAGAACTGCAACGACTACGATACCGAGAAGAGTGCAGATATGCTCAACCTTGAACTTGTCGCTTGCGATAGCAACCTTAGCCTTGGTCTCTTCGCTCTCCTTGTACTTATGCCACTTGAATACGAAGAAGTAAAGACCGATAGCAACGAAAAGCATTATAAGGAACATAAGGAGCGCAATGGGAAGCGCGATACCCGTAATTCCGCTCTGCTCCGAAATCTCGATAGCAACGATACCCGAGGGGGTAATGGGGGAAAGTCCGCCTGCGAAAGAGCCTACCGCACCGAATAGAAGAAAGCTAATCGGCTCAACACCTATTTCAATAGCAAGAGCCATTGCCAGAACCGACATAAGCGCCGTGGTGGAAATAAGGCCGGGGCCGATAGCGGAGATAACCGCGCCAAGAACGAAAAGCACGATTGGAATGAGCTTTACCTTTCCCTTGCAGAGAAGAATTGCTTTTCTCGCAAGAAGCTCAAGAGTGCGGTTATTCTGCGCTATGCAGAATAAGAACATAATACCGAGAAGCATTATGAAAAGTGAGTTGTTGAAGTATCCGATAACCTTTTTGTCGGAAATTCCTGCTATTCTGGCAAGTACAAGCGCGAGAGCGATCGAAACTACACCGGTATTCTTTTTGAGAACGGTGCCGATGGCAATTGCCGCAACCAGAAATACGAGAGATAAAATCGCGTATAACATTATGAAGTCCTTCCGTAGCGCGTATCACGCGCAAGTATTATTTTTAAGCACTAAGTATTTTAGCACACCGTACCGTAAAAGTCAATAGAAAGCTCTACATTGTTTATTATAATATCGCTTTCGTCATTTAATGAAGAGCTCTTTTACTTAAGAATTTTTCGGATTATCCAGAGCTGAGTGCGTTTCGGCAGAATGTTCAGCATAAGCAAAAGAGGGTTTCTATTTATGCTATATGCAAACTTTAGTTTGCGTTTTTCGAGAATTTTCTCTGTTTTTATTGCAATTCTCGCAGGCGGAACGCATCTGGCTTCTACTCTGTTTACTATGTTTTTAAAGCGCTTTGCATTGCAGGAATAAAGCTCCGTTTTCTCGCAAAAACGGTCGAGAGCGTCAGTTGACACGCCAAGCATACCGGTATCAACCGCGCCTGCCCTGAGGACTGAAACCTCTATTCCGAGGAGCTGAAGCTCCATTTTAAGCGAATATGCGTACTTATCAAGAGCCGCCTTGCTGACGGCGTAAATTCCCGTAAACGGCAAGGGGTCAAGTGGAGCAAGCTCGCTGGTGGTAATTATAATTCTGCTGCCGCGAGAGAGAAGGGGCAGAAAAATCTTATTTACAAGATATACCCCATATAAATTTATATCAAAAATCCTGCGAAAGCTCTCCGTACTCATCTCAACAAGAGAGTCAAGCATATAAACCCCAGCGAAATGAATTATGGCAAAAAGACCGTCGCAGCTTTCTTTAACAAGGCTGAACGCCTCCTTGACACTTTCCTCGCTCGTCACGTCGGCAGCTATGGGAATAATACCATCTCTCGCACCGATTTCCTTAACGTCAAGAGCAAAAACACGGTATCCTGCCGCAGCAAAATGCTCTGTCGCCGCAGCGCCCATACCACCGGATGCGCCCGTTATAAGTATATTCTTTACGAAATTTTCGTTCATTTTTCCTCCGTGCCAGGCTTTATCTTATCAATAGCCGATTTGAATTTAAAGCTAAAAAGCAACGCCGTAAATATGACGGCGAGAATATCCGCAATAGGCTCGGCAAGATATACGGCAAAAGTCTTTTCCTCAAAGAAAAGAGGTACTGTATAAATTAAAGGTAGAAGCAAGACGAATTTTCTCACCACAGCAACGGTTACCGAGGAAGCGGCGTTTCCGAGAGAAACGAAGGTCATCTGACAGGCAACCTGAATTCCGAAAATCAGCATTCCCGCAAAATAAGTCCGTATTACGCTCTCAGTAAAATCGAGAAGCGCGCTGTCCGTCGTAAACATAGCTCCAAAGCCTCTCGGGAAAAGCATCACCGCGCTCCACAGAAGCAAGGAATAGGAAAGACAAACGGCAAGAAGTATCTTAAAGGTGCCTTTGACTCTATACGCATTTCTCGCTCCGTAATTATAGCTGAGTATAGGCTGAGCGCCCTGAGCTATACCCTGAAGAGGAAGCATGGCGAACTGCATTACGCTGCCGAGAATGGTCATAGCTCCGACCGCAATATCACCGCCGTATCTGAGAAGAGAGGAATTAAAGCATATGAATATAACGCTCTCACTAGCCTGCATAATGAAGGTTGCGCTGCCGAGAGCTACGCAAGGCAGAATAGTTTTGAGAGAAGGGGTGAGATTCTTTGCTTTAATATTCAAAACCGCCTTTTTACTAAACAGAAAGCAAATCGCAAAAACGCAGGATGCTCCCTGCGATATTACAGTTGCAAGAGCCGCTCCGCGAACTCCCATATCAAGACCGTAAATGAAAACGGGGTCAAGCGCTATATTGAGGAAAGCGCCTACAGCAACCGAAATCATTGAAATTTTGGTAAAGCCCTGCGCGGTAATAAAGGCGTTCATACCGAGAGTGAGCTGAACAAAAACCGTACCCAAAGCGTATACGGAGATATAATCAGCCGCATAGCCTATAGTATTTTCACTTGCGCCGAAAACGGACAGAATATCCTCTCCCCAGAGAAAAAGCACGGTTGTGAGAATAACAGAAACGATTATCAAGAGAGAAAAGCAGCCTCCGAGGATTTTTTCTGCCTCTTCATTTTTGCCCTTGCCCATAAAAATAGAGGCTCTGGGCGCTCCTCCCGAGCCAACGAGGGCGGCAAATGCGGACACGAGCATAATTATCGGCATACATACGCCTACGCCTGTAAGCGCAAGGTCACCGACCTCTGCTATGTGACCGATATAAATTCGGTCAACGAGATTATATAGCATATTTATCAGCTGCGCCATAACCGTAGGAACGGCCAGACGCAGCAGCAGTCTGCCTATCGGTTCTGTACCTAAAAATTCTTTTTTATCCGTCATTATAATAAAAACCCCGCCTTAGAGAATAAACTTATGATAAGTTTATCACAAAAAGAAAAAATATTCAAGTGAAAACGCCAAAGAAAAGGAACAGACGCACTTTGCCTGTTCCTTTTTTACTTTTTAGTTGGAATTATATCAAAGCACCAGCGAGGGCGCGGTGTATACTCTTGCCGCAAGCTCGGAATTGAGCATGTAAAGGCTTCTGGGATCAGAGCCGAAGAGCTCCATCTTGGTTATCATATCGTTTGCATTGGTTTCCTCCTCGCCCTGCTCCTTCACAAACCAGTCAAGGAACTGCATCGTACGAAAATCCTTCACGTCATACGCCGCAGCGTATATATCGTTTATAAGCGAGGTTACGTACTTCTCGTGCTCAAGTCCGGCGAGAAGGGCATCCATATCGGCCAGAATTTCCTTATCGGGCTTTGCGATAGCGTCAAGAGTGACTATCTCGTTTTCATTCTGCAGATACTGATAGAAGAGCATTGCGTGATCTCTCTCCTCCTGTGCCTGCACCATATACCAGTTGGCAAATCCGTCAAGCCCGCGTCTTTTGAAATAGTTTGAAAAATCGAGATAGAGATACGCTGAATAAAATTCCTTGTTTATCTGTTCATTTAACAGTTTGTGTACCTTTTTATCCATTTTTTGTAAACCTTTCTTTGCTTTATATATCGGTTTTCCAAAGTCCGTGAAGATTGCAGTAAGCATAAACCGCAATCGGCTTATCGCCGCCGAGAGCGAAAGTTACCACAGGCGGCTCGCCTGCTTTGAGGCACTTGCGCTGACCTCCCTTATCGGTCTCGAGGTATACCCAAAGAATGCTGTGCTCCTCACTCATAGGATGCTCTACCGAGCCTACGGTAACCTTAAGCGTATCACCGATTAGCTCTGCCACAGGGATATGCTTTTCGCGGCTTGCTTCAACGACGCCTGCGTCAAGTCTTGTCATCTTCTGACCGCAGCACACCATCGGTGCGCCCGATTCATTTATCATTCCCACGAGATTTCCGCATTTTTCACAAATATAAAATTTACTTTTATTACACATTTTCTGCGCCTCCGTTTTTGTTTTCTTGTGAGCCCATTATACTACAAATTCAGCTGTCGTTCCGTGACAAAGTCACAAAAGCTGAAAAAAGAAAAAAATATTGACACCCATATAAATAAATGATAAAATTATCTCAAACTTATTTCGGTAGGTAACGTTTATGGAAAATAAAAAGGAAATTATATCATTATTTGAGAAAACCTTCCCTTTTTGGAATATTATGAGCGACGTAGACAGAGAAACCTTTATCCGCTCCTCGTATGAGCTTACAATTCCTGCGGGAACTAATATACACAACGGCAACGAATGCACAGGAGTTATTCTCATCAAATCCGGCTCGCTTCGTCTGTACCTTCTATCCGAGGAGGGTAAGGAAATCACCCTTTACCGACTTTTCCCCGGTGATATGTGTATTCTCTCCGCATCCTGCGTTCTCAGCTCCATAACCTTTGACGTATTCGTGGACTCCGAGGAAAACAGCGAATGCGTGGTAGTAGGAGGATGCGCCTACGAGGACCTCTCGAAGAGAATGCCCGAGGCAAAAATCTTTGCGCTTGAATCGGCAGCCGAGAGCTTCTCCGAAATTATGTGGGTTATGCAGCAGATACTCTTTATGAGTATGGATAAGCGACTTGCGATATTTCTGCTTGACGAGGCGGCAAAAACGGGCAACGACACTATAAAATTAACACACGAGCAGATAGCGAAATACATCGGCTCTGCCCGTGAGGTCGTATCGAGAATGTTAAAGTATTTTTCTGCCGAGGGACTGATAAGTGCCTCTCGCAGCGAGGGTATAAAGCTTATCAATAAGAAAAAGCTTCGTGAAATCACCCGTTAATCAATAAGAGCGAGTATAGCTTCCTTAGGCCTTGCGCCGCTGACCTTGTTATGTACCTTTCCGTCTTTTATCACCACCAGCGTAGGAATACTGTAAATTCCAAACTCTGCGGCAAGGTCGGGCGAAGCGTCAACGTTTACCTTGCCGACAACTATATCGTTTCTTTCTTCAGCTATCTCGTCTATTATAGGTGAAACTATCTGACAAGGACCGCACCAATCCGCATAGAAATCTAAAAGCACGGGTTTGTCCTGCCCTTTTACCGCGTTGAAATTATCTTTACTGATTTTTACTACTGACATATTCTTACTCCTTTTCGTTTTTCTTTACGTCTTAATTTTACACAAAAACGAAAAGAAAGTCCGTGACCGAGTCACAAAACAACCGAACCTAAGCGACAGCCGACGGTTCGGTCTTTTTTATTTCAGCGTTTTTAACCAATTTTTGTGCAAGTTGCACAAAAATAATCAATATATATATATATTGTCAATTGAACACAAATTATAAATATTGTATAATTATTTTATATTCGAAAAAACACAATTTGTTCGTTGTAAGACATTTGTTTTTTCGTGCCGATAGTGTAAAATTATTTTGCGCTTATTTGCGCTTATATATTATAATTACATATTACAAAAAGAAAGGGACTACTATGAAAAGATTTTCGAAAATCTTAACGCTCATCCTAGTGCTC
Source organism: Eubacteriales bacterium (assembly GCA_045646755.1). Classification (GTDB taxonomy): domain Bacteria; phylum Bacillota; class Clostridia; order Oscillospirales; family CAG-272; genus UBA1740. The sequence continues at coordinate 9,303 of JAZRLJ010000099.1, forward strand.
ATAGCTATTCTTACCGCTTTTACGGTAGTTGCTCTGGCTGAGACAGAGGAAAATGCGGTAAAGGACCCGGGCGGATTCTCAAACTTTACGTTTGAAAACGGCACCGTAGGAAGCGGTTGGGGAACGTCCTCCGGAAATGACGGATATGGCGGAGGAATCACCATCGCGGAAGCATATCCCGGCGGAAACAAATACCTCCGACTTGTATATTCCAGTCTCAACCCTAACACCAACAAGGACTATTCCTACACACGTTACTCCGACCTCGGCGGCGGCAACAACTCCCACAGAGCTGAGTATGTATTTAAAAATTATCCCACCGTCGCTATAGATTTTGACATTATGACAGAAAACGGCAACTGGGGTTACTACAAGAACGATAACAACAGCACCGGTCTGTACATAAGGCATTGGGACGTTGCTCTTGGTGGAAGCGGCAAATCCGACAGCGCGCTGATATCCAACGTTACCTTTGGTCAAATCGGTCTTGCCACTACAAAGTCGGAGGCCAAGCGGTCTTAGGAAGA
>JAZRLJ010000100.1:0-9528 GCA_045646755.1 Eubacteriales bacterium
GGCTCTCTCCTTTGACGGAAATACAGGTCCTTACGCGCAGTACACTTACGCGCGCGCTTCCTCAATACTTGAGAAGGCAGGCGAGGTCGACAAGGCGGACCTTAGCGGACTTGAGCTTTCCGAGGCTGAATTCTCCCTTGCAAAGACACTCTCAGTATTCCCCGAGAGAGTTTCAAGCGCAATAAACGATTACGAGCCCAGCATTATTACCAGATACATTCTCGACCTGTGCGCAGACTTCAACCGCTTCTACCACGACTGTAAGATAGCAAACTGCGAGGACGTAAAGCTTCGTGCGGCAAGACTTTCGCTTACCGAGGCAACCCGTACCGTGCTTGGCACAGCTTTGCACCTTATCTGTATGAAGAGCCCCGATAAAATTTGATAAAAATAGAAACGAGGTATATACTATGTCAGGACATTCAAAATGGAACAACATTAAGCACAAAAAGGAAAAATCCGATGCTGCAAAGGCTAAGATTTTCACCAAGATCGGAAAGGAGATGTCAGTAGCCATCAAGGCAGGCGGCCCCGATCCTTCTGTTAACAATAAGCTTCGTGACCTTATTGCAAAGGCTAAGGCAAACAACGTTCCCAACGAGAACATACAGAGAACTATAAAGAAGTTTACAGAAAGCAACGATATTACCTACGAGGAAATCACCTATGAGGGATACGGTCCTTCGGGAGTTGCGATAATAGTAGAGGCATCCACCGATAACCGCAACAGAACAGCAGGAAACGTTCGCGCTTGGTTTAACAAGTACGGCGGAAATATGGGACAGAGCGGCTGCGTATCCTATCTTTTCGAGGAAAAGGGTGTAATAACCATAATCGACGAGGACGAGGAAATCGACGAGGATAAGATTATGGAGGACGCTCTTGAGTGCGGAGCAGAGGATATAGTCGGAGACGAGGGCGAGTACAAGATTTATACCGCTACCTCAGACCTTGACGCAGTAAGAGACGCTATAATTTCTCTCGGTTATAAGATAGACACCGCAGACCTTGCAAAGGTACCTTCAACCTACGTTACTCTTGAAAGTGATGACGACGTTGAAAATATGGAAAAAATGCTTGATAAATTCAACGAAGACGATGACGTTACCGCTGTATTTACCAATTGGGATAACTGATTATGGAACTTGCAAACAGAGATAGAAAAAAATTTGCTTCAGTACTGTCGCTTTCTTTAATTTTCGTAGTAGCCTTTGCTCTTCTTTCGGTTGTATTCCTTATTGGTAAGGAATATGGTTTAATGCTTATCTCTGCTCTCTTTTTCCTTGTAAGCTCAGCTTCAAGTCTGATTGCATTTTCAAAGTATAGAGATGCAAAGAATGCTATTGAAATTATAAGAACCGTCAAGTTCGGTCAGGCGAGATGGAGATCGCTTCAGGGTGTTGCCTGTACTATGGGTTGGAGTGAGAAGGCGACGGAGAAATTCATTAAAAAGTGCGTAAAGCTTGGTTACGTACGCATATAAACAAAAGCTAAGCAAACAATATTTTCAGGAGGGAGAGCTATGCGCGAGGGCATCTTTAAGCTGAAAAGTGAATATAAGCCCACCGGCGATCAGCCCGAAGCGATAAGAGCCTTGACCGAGGGAATTCTCGCAGGCGAGCGCGCGCAAACCCTTCTTGGAGTAACGGGCTCGGGTAAGACCTTTACTATGGCTAACGTTATAGCAAATCTTAACCGTCCTGCTCTTATCCTTGCAAATAACAAAACTCTTGCGGCGCAGCTATGTACAGAGTTCCGCTCGTATTTTCCGGAGAACGCGGTAGAATATTTCGTTTCCTATTACGATTACTATCAGCCTGAGGCTTATATTCCCGGCAAGGATATGTATATCGAAAAGGATGCTATGATAAACGAGGAGATAGATATGCTCCGTCACAGCGCTACCTCTGCACTATTTGAGAGACGTGACGTCATTATCGTTGCCTCGGTTTCGTGTATATACACGCTCGGTGACCCTATGGAATACGAGAGCCTTCTCGTTTCGGTAAGACCGGGACAGGATATGAGCCGCGACGAGCTTATAGCTAGACTTGTCTCTATCAGCTATGAGCGAAACGACGTGAACTTTGTGCGTAATAAATTCAGAGTGCGCGGAGACGTGGTTGAGGTTTTCCCTGCATCAAGCACCGACTATGCTATAAGAATTGAGTTTTTCGGTGACGAAATCGACCGAGTTTCCAAGATAAACACGCTAACCGGCGCTGTAATCGAGCATCTTTCCTACGCAGCGATTTTCCCCGCTACGCATTATGCGGTTTCGGACGATAAAAGGGAAGAGGCTCTTAAGGAAATAGAGCGTGAAATGCTTGAGAGAGTCGAGTATTTCAAAAAAGAAAGAAAGCTTATTGAAGCGCAGAGAATAGAGGAGAGAACGAGATACGATCTTGAAATGCTCAGAGAGGTCGGATTCTGTTCGGGAGTAGAGAACTATTCCAGAGTCCTTGCGGGCAGACCTGCAGGCTCAACCCCCTTCACTCTTCTCGACTATTTCCCGCGCGACTTTATAATGTTTGTGGACGAGTCTCACGTAACTCTGCCTCAGGTCAGAGGTATGAGCGGCGGAGATTTTGCGAGAAAGAAAAATCTTATTGATTTCGGCTTCCGACTTCCGTCCGCATACGATAACAGACCGCTTTTCTTCGAGGAGTTTGAGGAAAAGCTCGGACAGACGGTGTTTGTCAGCGCAACGCCGGGCGAATATGAGAAAAAGGAAAGCTCAAGCGTAGTTGAGCAGCTTATACGCCCTACAGGTCTGATAGACCCTGAGATACAGGTCAGACCTATTGAGGGACAGATAGATGATCTTATAGGAGAAATCAGACTTACTACCGACAGAGGCGAGAAGGTTCTCGTTACCACCATGACCAAGAAAATGGCAGAGGACCTCACCGAATATCTCTCGACTCACGGTATTAAGGTAAAATATATACATCATCAGGTAGATACGATGGAGAGAATGGAGATAATCCGAGATCTCAGACTTGGAGAATTCGACGTGCTTGTCGGAATAAACCTTCTGAGAGAGGGACTCGATATTCCCGAGGTATCACTCGTTGCAATACTTGATGCAGATAAAGAGGGCTTCCTCAGAAGCGAAACCTCTCTCATACAGACTGTCGGAAGAGCCGCGAGAAATATAAACGGTCACGTCATTATGTACGCCGATACCGTTACCGGTTCTATGCAGAGAGCGATAGACGAGACCAACCGCCGCCGCGCTATACAGATGAAGTATAACGAGGAAAACGGAATAACGCCGGAGAGCGTTAAGAAGAAGGTTGCCGAGGTTATAGAGATAGGCAAGAAGGCAAAGCCTGAAAAGAAGAAAAAGCTTACTGCTCTTGAAAGAGCTCGTCTCATAGAGCAGCTTACCGCAGAAATGAAGGAAGCGGCGAGAACGCTTGAATTTGAAAAGGCGGCGTACCTGCGCGACAGAGTCAAGGAACTTAAAAATCAGAAATAAGGAAATAAAATGTCAAAAAGCATTATTATAAAGGGTGCGAGGGTTAATAACCTCAAGAATATAAGTCTCGAAATACCAAGAGACAAGCTTGTGGTTCTCACAGGACTCTCTGGCAGTGGAAAATCCTCTCTTGCGTTTGATACGCTCTATGCAGAGGGACACAGAAGATTTGTCGAAAGTCTTTCTTCCTATGCCAGAATGTTCCTCGGTCAGATGGATAAGCCTGACGTAGACCTCATAGAAGGTCTCTCGCCCTCAATATCAATAGACCAGAAAACTACCTCGAAAAATCCTCGTTCCACAGTAGGAACGGTTACGGAAATATACGATTACTTAAGACTTCTTTACGCGAGAGTCGGAGTTCCTCACTGTCCCGTGTGCGGCAAGGAAATCCGTCAACAGACAGAGGATCAGATTGTTGATAAAATCCTCGAGCTTGAAGAGGGAACTCGCTTTATGGTGCTTGCCCCTGTTGTAAAGGCGCAGAAGGGTATGCACGAAAAGGTGTTTAGCGACGCGAGAAGGTCGGGATATGCCAGAGTCCTTGTGGACGGGAATATGTATGACCTTACCGAAGATATCAAGCTTGACAAAAATCAGAAGCACGATATAGAGATAATAGTCGATAGACTTGTTATAAAGCCCGATATACGTTCAAGGCTCTCTGACTCGGTAAGCAGCGCACTCAAGGCGGCTGACGAAAAGGTAATTATACAGATTGTTCTGCGCGAGGGTGATGGAGAAAGGCTTGAATTTTCACAGAAATACGCATGCGACGAGCATGGAATAAGCTTCCCTGAGCTTGAGCCGAGAATGTTCTCGTTCAATAATCCCATAGGAGCTTGTCCCGAGTGCGCGGGAATTGGAAATATGCAGAGGATTTCTGTGAAAAAGCTTATTCCCGATTATAATAAAACCTTGCGCGACGGCGGTATAGCGGTAAACGGCTTTAAGACCATGACCGAGGACTCATGGACGGGGCCTTTACTTGCTGCAGTAGGCGAGGACTACGGCTTTACTCTCGATACTCCTCTCTCAGACTTTTCCGAGGAGGCAATGCAGGTTCTTCTGTACGGTGCCGGACTTAAAAAGTACAACGTAGTCCGTTATTTTGGCGGAGAGGGAAGAGAACAGAGCTCTACCTTTGACGGAATAGTTCATATAATTGAAAAGCGAATGAAAATGATGGGCGGCGACTACTATCAGGAGTTTGTCGAGGAGGTTGCCTGCCCGAGATGTAAGGGAAGACGACTTTCGGATATGGTTCTCTCGGTAACAGTAGGAGGACTTAACATAGACGAAATCTGCCGTCTTTCCATAGAAAAAATGCTCCGTTTCGTTGAGGGACTTAAATTCAGCGAGAGCGAGGCAAAGATTGCAAAAGAGGTTCTTAAGGAAATAAAAGCAAGACTCAATTTCCTCATAAGAGTAGGTCTTGACTACCTTAATCTTGCAAGAACGGCGGGTACTCTTTCAGGCGGAGAGGCTCAGAGAATAAGACTTGCGACTCAGATTGGCTCGGCGCTTACAGGCGTGTTATATATTCTTGACGAGCCCAGTATAGGACTTCACCAGAGAGACAACGGAAAGCTTATCGAAACGCTTAAAAACCTGCGAGATATTGGCAATACCGTGGTAGTCGTAGAGCACGACGAGGACACTATGCGCGCGGCTGACTTTATAGTCGATATCGGCCCGGGAGCAGGAATACACGGTGGCGAGGTTGTAGCAATAGGCACGCCTGATGAGGTTGCCAAGAGCGAAGCTTCTTATACGGGCGCGTACCTTGCGGGCAGAAAAAAGATAGAAGTGCCAAGAAAACGCAGAGAGGGTAACGGCAACTTTTTAAGAGTCTTAGAGGCTGAGGAAAACAACCTTAAAAAGATTACCGTTGATTTCCCACTTGGCACGTTTATTGCGGTTACGGGTGTTTCGGGAAGCGGAAAATCCTCGCTTGTAAACGCAGTTCTATATAGGACTCTTGCGAAAGAATTAAACAAAGCGATAACCTATCCCGGAAAATCGGGAGGTGTTCAAGGTCTTGAGCATCTTGACAAGGTTATAGCAATAGACCAGAGCCCGATCGGAAGAACTCCCAGATCTAACCCTGCAACCTATACGGGACTTTTCACTGAGATAAGAAACCTTTTTGCCAAGACTAAGGACTCTAAGGCAAAAGGATATGATGCAGGAAGATTTTCATTCAACGTGCGCGGAGGAAGATGCGAGGCGTGCGAGGGTGACGGAGTTAAGTGTATAGAAATGAATTTTCTCCCTGACGTTTACGTCAAGTGTGACGTATGCCAGGGAAAGAGATATAACAGAGATACTCTTGACGTAAAATACAAGGGCAAGAATATATACGACGTGCTTGAAATGTCGGTAGAGGAGGGCATAACCTTCTTTGAGGGCATACCTCAGATACAGCGTAAGCTCCAGACACTCTTTGACGTAGGACTCGGTTATATAAAAATTGGTCAGTCCTCCACAACTCTCTCGGGCGGTGAAGCGCAGAGAGTAAAGCTTGCAACCGAGCTTGCAAAGCGATCTACGGGAAGAACGGTATATATTCTCGACGAGCCCACCACAGGACTTCATACAGAGGACGTATCCAAGCTTATAGTGATACTTCAGCGACTTGCAGATGCGGGAAATACCGTTATCGTTATTGAGCATAATCTTGACCTTATCAAGACGGCGGATTATATAATAGACCTTGGTCCTGAGGGCGGTGACGGAGGCGGCACACTCGTATGCGCAGGCACACCTGAGACGGTTGCTATGTGTGAGAGTTCTCACACAGGAGCTTTCTTGAAAGAGAAATTAAAGGGGTAAATGTAAATGAAAGTTAACTTTAAAGTGCTTTGCGAGGGGGCGACACCCCCTGCTTATGCGACAGAATTTGCCGCAGGCGCAGATCTTTATAATCTGAAAGAGGAGGTCACTCTTCTTCCCGGTGAGACTAAGCTTATACACACCGGAATCGCGCTTGAGATCCCAGAGGGATACGTAGGACTTATCTTCGCGAGAAGCGGTCTTGCCACCAAAAGAGGCCTTGCACCAGCAAACAAGGTTGGGGTGATTGATTCCGACTACAGAGGGGAGATAATGGTCGCCCTTCATAATCACGGTGCGCTTTCTCAGACCGTAGAGTCAGGAGAGAGAGTTGCGCAGATTTCGATAGTGCCTTACCTTAAGGCTGATTTTTACGAGGTCAATTCTCTTAGCGAGAGTGAGCGCGGTGCGGGTGGATTTGGCTCTACGGGTAAAAAATAATTTTGAGAGAAACGTAAAATGAGATTACCAAGAGATACTGTTATAAGCGGAGTGCATATAGGTGAGCATTCTTTTGTTCCGGAAAATATAAAAAATGAGATTTACGATAGAGTTATAAAACCCGGCTACAACTTCGTTACCATAAGACCCAGAAGAACAGTTGAAGTTCCTCAGCGCTATTTTATTGAATGGGCAAAATACCTTGCCGAAAACGAGGTTTATTTTGTTTTTCTCTATACTATACAGAACGCTCCGGACGGGAAGATTACCCATCTCGAAAAGGAAACCGTAGACGAGATGAAGAGGATTGCGGGTAAGTACTTTGTTGGAGATATGATAGGTGAAACGGGAAGCTCAGTTGCTTGTAAATGGCCCGGATATTATTCTGCGGACGCAGGTACTTGGGATGCTAAAATAGGTACGAAAAAACACCCGGATATGAAATCGGCCCATGATGCTTATGTAAAGGAAGTTTCGGGGCTTATTGAAATCGACAAAGAACTCGGAATACCCGATGTGGTTTCTGTTGAAGCTACGGGACTTAATAAGTATAATGCCGAGGCGGGAGTAACCATTCCTATGCTTGAGCTTATGTGTGGAAGTCCCGAGCCCTTGGTTTCCTCTCTTCGTGGAATGGCAAGAGCGTTCGACTCGAAAATGTGGGGAACGTATATAGCTCATGAGTGGTACGGGGGTATGCGTCACGACGACACCCTTAAAAGAAAAAGACTTGAGCTTGCGTATAAATATGCGTACATAGCAGGTTCTCAGGCGTTTTGTCTTGAAAGCGGAGACGAGCTTGTTTCATCGTACGGTCATAGATTTGAAGAAGATAGCGAGATATGCGAGGATTACCGAAAAGCGCTTGACTATATGAAAAATCTTATAGAGAGCGACGAACGTCCTATAGGCGGCCCTCAGGTTAAGTTAGCCTTTGTTTCAGGTCTTCATGATGCATGGGGAAGCTGGGGAGGCAGCTATGTATGGAATCAGTTTGAGGGTAAAGAATGGGGACACGGTGAAGCCGAGTATTCCTGGCGTCTTCTCTCGGAAATAGGCGTTAAGCGTACATGGGACGATATAGCGAATTACGGAGAATATGATTTTTCCATGCTTCCCGCCTTTGGTATGTATGATATTGTTCCTATCGAGGCTGACGTTGACAAGCTATCCGCTTACGATTATCTTATATTCCTCGGCTGGAACTCTATGACCGATGAGAATATGGATAAGCTTACCGAGTATGTAAGGCGCGGCGGACATCTTCTTATGAGCGCGGCGCATCTTAACTACAGTGCAAAAAGAGACGGAGAACGTATTTTGCCGTCTAACGATAAACTTGAAGAACTTTTTGGAGTCAGATTTACGGGTGAAGTCTTCAGTAGTGCCGACGGAGTTAAGTTTGATTACACTTCTGTTAACGACAGACTCAGTTATCCCGGTACAAAAAGTCATGCTTGTGATCCGATTTATTCTGCGGGATATGTTGAATATGCAAAGTTTGAGCTTGCGGGCGGAAAAGAAACGGCATATATTTCGGACAGCTTCATTAAAAGCGCAGGGAAAGCTCCTGCTGTGGTAGAAAACAGACTCGGAGAGGGAATAGCCACCCTCGTAACGTCAACTGCATATCCCGGCAATCCTGCTTTGTATCCGCTTTACCGAGCTATCGTTCGTGAGATGGTGAGAGCAAGTAACTATGCGTGTCCCAATATGCGAATAGTATCAAGCGACAGATTGCGTTATGCGGTATATAAGTTTAACAGAATATATCTGCTTAATACAGATTACGACCAGCCTATAACTGTAAAAATTATGTTTGGTGACGCTGATAGCAGGGAAAAGGTAGTAACACTTGAGCCTCTTGAACTTAAGGTTGTACAATTATAAAAAAGCTCCCAAGTGAGATTTTGTCTCTCTTGGGAGTCTTGTTATTTGAAAGCAAAATAATCTTCCGCAAAGTATATTTCCGATTTCGGTATCGTAAATTCCTTGCCGTTTAAGTATTCGAGCAGGGTAGGCTCTCCTTTGAAGGAAAAGCGCAGCTTATATGAATAAAGCGCCTGAAATTTATAGCCCTTCGCTCTGTCCTCTTTATTTATACCGTACTTACCGTCACCGATAAGCGAGTGACCTATGTGAGCAAGGTGAGCGCGTATCTGATGCGTTCTTCCGGTAAGAAGCTCGACCTCAAGCAGAGCACTGTCCTCTTTTTTTGCAACGGTTTTGTATTTTGTGATTATGTTCTTGGCGTTTTTAGGAGGATTTTTGTCATATACTCTTACTATATTGTTTTTCTCGTCTTTAAGAAGATATCCGTAGAGAGTATCCTCTTTTTTTGCGGGAATTCCATGTACTGCGGCAAGGTAGAATTTGTCGATTTCTCTTTCCTTTATCTTCTCGTTCATTACGCGGAGCGCCTCAGCGTTCTTTGCCGCTATTACTATTCCACCTGTATTGCGGTCAATTCTGTTACAAAGCGCGGGAGCAAAGCTCTGCTCGTTTTCGGGATCGTATTCTCCCTTTTGATAAAGGTAGGCAAGTATGTGTGTGATAAGCGTGTTTGTCGAGCCGTTTTCGTCCTCGTGCACCGAAACGCCGGGCCGCTTGTCGAGCAGCATTATATTCTCGTCCTCGTACACGATCGAAAGCTTAGGTGTGATCCTGGCAAGTGAGCCGCCGTCCACCTCACGCTCGAAAAACTCCTCAGCAAGGAAGCACTGTACCGTATCTCCCTCGCAAAGAATGGTGCTTATCTCCGCACGCTT
>JAZRLJ010000101.1:0-6989 GCA_045646755.1 Eubacteriales bacterium
TGAGTATGCGAGAAAGGTAAATCCGAATACCATATTTGCCATAGGACATTCCGAGGCTACTCCCACAGAAATTCGCGCAATGGGAAAATACCGCCCCCGACTTATGACGCACATAATGAATGCTACCGGCAGGCTCCCCGCCCCCGGCGGTACAAGAAGCTTCGGCCCTGACGAATATGCTCTCAAAGAACCTGAGGTATATGCGGAAATGATTTCAGACTCAATGCCTGTGCATTTACCCGCCGACCTACAGCGATACGTACTTAAAGCAAAGGGCGTGGACAAGGTTATTCTCATAACCGACAGTACATATTACGAAACTGAGCCGCCGGAACACCTACGGCACGTCACAGACCTCAGCTTTGACGGGCACGGTGGACTTGCGGGAAGCAGAATGACTATGGATAAGGCGTGCAGAAACATTATGAAGCACACTTCTTGCGGTATTGCCGAGGCATTCCTTATGGCTTCCACAAACCCTGCAAGGCTCATAGGACTTGACGAAGAGATAGGCTCTGTTGAAATCGGAAAGGTCGCTGACCTGGTTATCGTTGACGATAAGTTCAACGTAGACACAGTTATTCTCGGCGGAGAAATTTGTAAATTCTAAAGGAAGGATACATAAAATGAAAATCACTAAGGCGATAACAAACTGTCAATTGGTGCTTGAAAACGGAATACTCTGGGACGCTACCCTGCTCCTCTCTGACAATAAAATTGCCGCATTTGGCGAGGCAAGAGTTACTGAGATACCCGAGGGCGTTGAGGTTATAGACGCAGAAGGAAACTACGTAGGCCCCGGTTTTGTAGACATACACGTTCACGGAGGCGGAGGTTATCAGACCTCAACTCATCCCGCAGAAGCTGCTGAGCATTTTCTGCGACACGGAGAAACCTCTCTTCTCTGTACTCCGTCGGGAACAGGCTCAAAGCCACGTGACGAGATGGTCGAAATCATACACACTATAAAAGATGCGATGAAGGTCGCGAAGAACATAAAGGGTATCCATATGGAAGGCCCGTACTACAACCCCAATTACGGAGCTAACAAAAAGCTCAACACCTGGGGCAACAGACCTATAGTAGCCGAAGACTATATCCCTCTCGTTGATGCGGGCGGAACCGATATAAAGAACTGGATGATAGCGCCTGAGAGAGTAAGCGAGGGACTTATGGACTTTCTCAAGTATGCAAGAAAGGTAAATCCCGACGTTCTCTTCTCCGTCGGACACAGCGAAGCTACTCCTGCCGAAATTCGTGCGCTCGGAAAATACCGTCCTATGAATATGACTCACATCACAAACGCTACCGGTATGCTCCCTGCTCCCGGAGGAACGAGAAGCTTCGGCCCCGATGAGTACGCACTCAAGGAGCCTGAAATGTACGCAGAGCTTATTTGCGATTCATTCCCTGTGCACGTGCCTGCTGACCTTCAGCGATACGTTATCAAGGGCAAGACTGTTGATAAGGTTATTCTTATCACCGACAGTACGGTATATCCCAATCCTCCGCCAGAACAATACGCTCACGTTACCGACCTGAACTTTGATAACTGGGGCGGCCTTGCCGGAAGTAAGCTCACTATGGACGTAGCCTGCAGAAATATTATGAAGCATACGACCTGCGGTATAACCGAGGCATTTATTATGGCATCGAGAAACCCTGCAAGGCTTTTTGGCTGGGACGAGGAAATCGGTACTATTGAGGTTGGAAAAATTGCTGACCTCGTAATAGTAAACGATAGATTTGACGTCAAGACCGTTATTCTCGGCGGAGAGATCTGCAAATTTAAGGAGGCTTAATTCAATGAAAATTACTACTGCTATAACAAACTGCCAGGTAGTTCTCGAAACGGGAATACTCTGGGATGCAACCCTGCTTCTTGCAGACGATAAAATTGCCGCATACGGTCCTATGAAGGATGTTGAAATTCCCGAGGGCGCAAAGGTCATTGATGCTAAGGGTAAGTACGTAGGTCCCGGATTCGTTGACCTTCACGTTCACGGTGGCGGCGGATACTCCACCTGCTATCACCCCGTTGAAGCAGCTGAGTTTTTCCTTAAGCACGGAACAACCTCTCTTCTCTCAACCCCCGACTATCATATGAACCTTGAAACCTATAACAAGGTTATAAAGACCGTAAAAGAGGCTATGCCCAAGGCTAAAACTATCAAGGGATTTTATATGGAAGGTCCCTACACAAACCCTCTCTACGGATCTCACTCTGCAACTAACCCTTGGAGATTTGGTATTGAGCCTGAAGAATACGAGCCTCTTGTAGATGAGCTTGGTGACCTTGCTCTTGTGTGGACTATAGCTCCCGAAAGAGAAGGCATCGCAAACTTTATTGAATACGCAAGAAAGGTTAACCCAAAAACCGTTATTGCGCTTGGACATACGATAGCGACAACCGAAGAGATTGTTGCGCTTGAAAAATACAAGCCGACCCTTCTTACCCACGCTATGTGCGCAACCAAGAAAAAGAACAAGGACGGTCCCGGTGTGCGTTCCACGGGCGTTGACGAATACGCTCTCCAGAATGACGAAATGTATAACGAGCTTATAAGTGATTCCTGCGGTATTCACGTAAACAAGGAAATGCAGCAGCTTATGCTTCACTACAAGGGCTACAACAAGGTAGTTCTCGTAACCGACAGCACTATACATAACAATCCCACTCCCGAACATCTCTCTCACGTAAAAGATCTCAACTTTGATCCTCACGGCGGAATTGCGGGAAGCAAAATGACTATGGATATTGCCTGCCGTAACATTATGACGCATACCCGCGCAGGTATTACCGCGGCGTTTCTTATGGCTTCAAGAAACCCTGCGAGAGTTATCGGACTTGACAACGAAATAGGAACTATCGCAGTCGGCAAGACTGCTGACCTAGTTATCGTTGATGATAAGTTCAACGTTGATACCGTAATTCTCGGCGGAGAGGTACAGAATTTTGACAACTGATTTTTCGGTCGGATATGCCGAGGTTAATATAAATCCACCGCTCAATATCGGAATGCACGGATATTACGTGCCAAGATATGCTAAAGGCTTTATTGATGACCTTACCGCATCTGCCATATCATTTTCAAAGTGCGGAAACAACTTTCTTATAGTCAGCGTTGACAACTGCAGTATCTCTGCAGAGCTTACCAAAAGATGCGCAGCGGCTATCGAAAAGGCTTCGGGTATTCCCAAAGAAAACGTCTTTCTTTCTGCGACTCATACACATACAGGTCCTTTCTCTTCCCCCACGACCGCCTTTAAGGTTGACGAGGGTGAGATAAACAAGTACGTTGATTTTCTAGTAGACAGAATAGCAGACCTTGCAAAGCTTGCAAAAGCCGACATGAAACCTGCGAGGATGGGCTATGCCACAGGACACGCGCCCGACAGAATTTCTTACATAAGAAGATACAAAATGAAGGACGGAACTACACAGACCTGTCCTCCGATAAATGATCCGAATATAGACCATCCTATAGGGGAGCTCGACAGACGGGTGCATATTCTTCGATTTGACCGCGAGGGTGGAAACTCTGTCGTTATTCTCAACTACGGAATCCACACGGACACTATAGGTGGAGAGCTTATTTCCTCCGACTTCTGCGGATGGATGAAAAGAACCGTTAAGGCAGCTCTCGACGGTGTGGAGACTATGTTTATACCAGGAATTCAAGGCGACGTGGGAAGCACTAACGTTCACCCTTTGCCCGGTGATATGAACGACACTGAGATAAGCTTTGATAACGAAATGAAGAGTCCGGGTATGGCGAGATTCATTGGCCGTGCACTTGCCGGTACCATTCTTCAGGTTTACGATAAGGTTGCTTACGTTGACGTAAACGACATCAGACTTATAAGCCGAGATCTTGCGGTAGAGGCTAATATTCCCACAAAGGAAGAGCTTACTCTTGCAAAAAAATACAAGGAGCTTCACGATGCGGGAAGAGATGACCTCATACCGTTCGAGGCTATGGAGCTCTCAACAGTTGTTGCCGAGGCGCTCCGAATGGTAAGACTCGAAAATGCGCCCAGCCATTTCCACCTTGAAATTTTAGGACTCAGACTCGGTCCTGTCGCTATGATCGGTATTCCCGGTCAGCCATTCACTCCCGTAGGCGTAGCAATTAAGGATACTCCGGGCTGGGATATGATAATGCCCTCGTCAATGACTAACGGTAACGACGGATACTTCCCTATGCTCGACTCCTATAGGGAGGGAGGCTACGAAGCAAGAACGTCAAGCTACAAGGCAGGCGTTTCCGAGGCAATTATCGAATACTCCAAAAACATACTTAAAGAATTAAGAGAACCAAAGAAATGAATGATTTTAAAGCAGGATACGCCAGAGTAAATATAAATCCGCCGCTTGGCTCGGCTCTATTCGGATATTACGTACAAAGACTTGCAAAAGGTTATCTCGACGACCTTGAGGCTTTCGCTCTTACTCTCGAAAAAGGTGATAAAAAGTTTATAATAATCAGCATTGACAACTGTAGCATAAACAAGATTCTCGTCGACAAATTAGTAGATGCTGTCGCATCTGCGACAGATATTCCGAAAGAAAATATACTTATTTCCGCTACTCACACTCACACCGGCCCATTCACCTCAAAGCCCGGAGGATTTGCCGCAAGTGAAAACGAAGAACAAAAGGTCGAAAAATACGTTGATTTTCTTACAAATCGCATCACAGACCTTGCCATTCTTGCTCTTCAGACACTAAAACCCGCAAAGGTAGGATACGCTACCGGTCACGCTCCTGACAGAATTGCATACATAAGGAGATATAGAATGAAGGATGGCAGTGTTCAGACCTGCCCTCCGGTAGACGATCCTAACATAGACGGACCTATCGGTACTCTTGATCAAAGAGTTAACGTTATTCGCTTTGATAGAGAAGGCGCTGAGTCAGTAGTTATTCTAAACTATGGCATACACGCTGACACGGTTAACGGCGATATGGTTTCTTCCGACTGGTGCGGTTGGACCAGAAGAACTCTTGAAAAAGCGCTTGACGGCACTAAATGTCTTTGCATTATGGGAGCTCAAGGCGACGTAGGAAGCACCAACGTGCATCCCATACCCGGAGATATGAACGATACCGAGATAAGCTTTGACAACGAAATGAAGAGTCCCGGTATGGCAAGATTCGTCGGACGAGCTCTTGCAGGTACGGTTCTTCAAGTATTCGATAAGGTTGCATACATTGACGTAGACGAAATAGACGTAATTCACCGTCCTATATCTATCCCTGCGAATAATCCCTCCCCCGAAGAAATGCCACAGGCAAGAAAGTATAAAGAGCTTCATGATTCAGGTCGAGATGACCTTATTCCTTTCGAAGCAATGGAGCTTACCACAGTAGTTGCAGAAGCAAACAGAATGATAAGACTGGAACACGGTCCATACGAATTTCCCGCAGAGCTTATGGCTATACGCCTGGGCAATATTGTCTTTACCACCCTTCCCGGAGAACCATTTACCAACATAGGCGAAAGAGTCAAAGAAATCCCCGGTTGGGACATAGTAGTTCCGTTTGCTCTTTCAAACGGAAGCATGGGTTATTTCCCGAACAATTCATCGTACGACGAGGGCGGTTATGAAACGCGCTCATCAAGCTTCAAAAAAGGTGTGGCTGACGTTATAGTCAACGAAAGCACCGAAATGCTCAAAGAACTTAAAAACAGGATATGCAAAGGAGAACGTAAAGAATGAATAATTTTCAAGCAGGATATGCAACAGTAAACATAAACCCACCTCTCGGAATCGCTGTTGCGGGATACTATGTTCCCAGATACGCAAGCGGTTTTTATGACGACCTCACCGCATCTGCACTTTCTCTTGCTATGGGAGAGAAAAAATTCCTTATCATAAGCGTTGATTGCTGCAGTATTGCCAATACAATCGTAGAGAAAATGAAGGAAGCTATAGTTGCTGCTACGGGCATTGAAAAATCCAACATAATAATTTCAGCAACTCACACGCACACCGGTTCTTATTTTGTTACCTCAGGCTCTTTCCCTGTAGATGCAGATCAGATTACGGCATACGTGGATTTCGTGATTAACCGTCTCAGTGACCTTTCCGTACTCGCTCTCGCAGAGCTTAAGCCTGCAAAGATGGGTTATATGGTCGGTCACGCTCCCGACAGAATCGCTTACATAAGAAGATATAAGATGAAGGACGGAACAACGCAGACCTGCCCTCCCATCAACGACCCGAACATTGACCATCCTATCGGTGAGCTTGACCAGCGAGTTAACGTTCTCCGCTTTGACAGAGAGGGTGCTGACTCGGTAGTTCTTCTCAACTACGGTCTTCATGCTGATACCGTTAACGGCGACGTGCTCTGCTCCGACTGGCCCGGCTGGGTTAAGAGAACTATCGAAAAGGCTCTTGACGGAACGAAGGTTATCTGCGTTATGGGCGCTCAGGGCGACGTTGGAAGCACTAACGTGCATCCGCTCCCCGGTGATATGAACGATACCGAGATAAGCTTTGACAACGAGATGAAGAGCTGGGGTATGGCGAGATTCGTAGGCCGCGCTCTTGCCGGTACTATCCTCCAGGTTTACGATAAGGTTGCATATATCGACGTAGACGACATAGAGGTTCTGCACAAAACTCTTAACGTTGCAACGAATATGCCTGATAAAAAGGACTGTGACTCGCAGAGTCGCAGAATGGGGTGTTGCCGCTCGCGATATAGTTTGCGGTAATTGTTCCACTTTGTTTCACGGTTAATTTCGTCTGCTCGCCGGGCAAGATACCGACTCTGTCGGTATGCTGCAACCCCACCCGAAGATCGAAGAGCTCGCTCTTCAGGCGCAGGGGGGTATCTTCACCTTTGATGAATACCCCTCTTCCAATTTGCTCGACAAATTGGAATTTGACTATCTTTTTTTATAAATCACGAGCTCGGGGTTCTCACCGTTTTCCTCATATGTGCATACGAGAAGGAAATCCATGTTGGCGACAAT
>JAZRLJ010000102.1:0-4179 GCA_045646755.1 Eubacteriales bacterium
AGGATAATCCTTGCCTACCTCGGCAAAAATCTGATCCCAGAACACCATTGAATAGTTAAGGGCGTTTGCTTTGCTTATGCTGGTAAGAGACTTGCCTTCTTTTTTAGCAAGCTCGTAAGCATAACGAATTACTCTCTCGCAGCCCTTTCTCGAGAAAACACCGTTCTGAATAACGACCTCGTTTGGAGAATTTTTATATAGCCAAGCGCCGCTTCCTGCATATTCACCTTCACTATTCTCTCTTATAAAGGTCATATCTACATTTTCCACCGTTGCTTCCTTAAGAGGAGTCGGAGCGCCTTTAAGAAGCTTTACGGGTCGAAGATTTATATACTGATCAAAGCTTTTTCTGATATTCAGAAGAAGATCCCAGAGAGATATGTGGTCGGGAACGCCGGGCGCTCCCACAGCCCCGAGAAAGATAGCGTCAAACCTTGAAAGCTTCTCAATTCCGTCCTCGTCCATCATTCTTCCGTTTTCTTTGTAAAATTCACAGCCCCAAGGGAAATAGGTGAATTCAAATTCAAACCCACCGTCAAGCCTTGCTACCTCGCGAAGAACCTTAACGCCCTCGTCTATAACCTCAGGGCCTATTCCATCGCCTGCAACTACGGCAATTTTATACTTCTGCATAGTAACTCTCCTTATAAAAATTTCTTTTATAAACAAATTATACTCTCTAAAACTGTATTTGTAAAATATATATTTTATTGACAAGTATAGAAAAAAGTTATACAATAGACTAAAGGAGGATGCAAAATGAATTTTCTTCAGTTAAAATACTTTGTAGCCGTTTGCGAATTTGGAACAGTATCGGCAGCGGCAGATTATCTTCATATAGCCCAACCGTCTCTCTCACTTGCGATAAAGGAGCTGGAAAAGGAATTCGGCGCTCTTCTCTTCCACAGAAAGCACAAGGGAATGAGCATAACACCCGAGGGCGAGACGCTCTTAAATATGGCAAGAGAAATCCTCGAAAAAACAGAAGCGGCAGAAAAGGTAATGCGAGAGCTTGGCAAAAACAAAAAGCTTCTCAAAATAGGCATTCCCCCTATGATAGCTTCCCTTATTCTCCCTGCTTTGTACGAAAAATTCGTACCGAACAACCCCGACCTCACTCTTGATATAACCGAGGGAGGCAGAGAGGAGCTGGTCAAAATGGTGGAGGACGACAGCCTTGATCTTGCATTTATCTCGCATGGCAAAACGCTTGACGTCGATCTTGAATTTATGCGCATAGATACCTTGAAAATCGTCTGCGCCGCCTCTCCTGAAAATCCTATTGCTAAAAAAACACAAATCTCCCCTCTCGACCTTTCTAAGCTTCCCGCCGTAACGTATAAAGACGGATTTTTTCAGAGCAGTGAGATAAGAAATTGGTTTTCAGGCGCTCACGCCGAGCCAAATATCCTTATGAAAACAAATCAGCTTTCCACTATGATAAAAATAATATCAACAAATACGGCTATAGGCTTTCTGTTTGAGAAGCTTATAGAAAAAGAAAAGGGACTGGTCGCAGTCCCTCTAAGCCCCCCTATCACAGCCGAAATCAGCCTCGTGTGGAAAAAGCAAAACTTCTCGGTTTCGGGCATAAAAAGGCTCAAGGAATTTTTAAAGAGCACTGATTTATTTTAAATAGAACAAAGGTACGGATGTTTTTGCCATCCGTACCTTTTTAATAAGTTTTGTTACAAGCTGATTTTTCCGTTTTCGATATCGTAGATTATTTTCGCGATTGCGTGCTCCTCGTTGCTAACGGTCACAAGGTCAGCAGCGTCAAGAGCCGCAGGACAAGCGTTTGCTACCGCAATTCCTATTCCTGCCGTGCGGAACATTCCGATATCGTTATTGTAGTCGCCGACGGCAATAGTCTTTCTCTTATCAAGACCGAGATATTCGGTAAGCCTTTCAAGCGCTACACCCTTGTGTATGCCCTTAGGCAAAATCTCAAAAAGCGTTCTTTCCGAGCGGATAAAGTCAAACTCGTCCGCTCTCGGATGAGATCTTAAGATCCTCTCGATCTCATGTATGCACTCCTCGCTATCGGTACCGAAAAGGATTTTTCCTATCGGCTCGGTTATTTCGTGGTAATCACCAACAATATTAGGAAGTCCCGTCGTTTTCCTGAACCTCTGCATAGTGCCGTTCTCACGGCAGAAATAGGTTTTATCAAGCACGCATGCCTGGATTCCTACGTCGGAGAGCGCCTTGTCCACCGCCTCTACAAGCTCGGCAACACCGTCAGGCATTTTGGCTGCCCATACGTATTTCTTTTCCTCTCCGTCATAAACTCCGCCTCCGTTAATGCAGCCGAAGGGAGCATTGGGACGAGCCTTATTATAGGCATCGGTGGAGTAGTAGGGCATTCTTCCCGTAATGAAGGTAAAAAGTCCGCCCTCTCTCTTAAAATATTCTATCGCGTCCTTGTTCTCTCTTGAAATGGTCTTGTCCTTTCTGTAGAGAGTTCCGTCAAGGTCGGTGCATATAAGAATTCCGTCAAATTTTCCCATTTCCGTTCTCTTTTGCTTTCTTGTAATACTCAAATCTTTCTATAAGATAGTGACCTACCTTCGCCATATAAGAAAGTCCGTCGGGATAAAGGTCTATCGGTATATTCCGTATGAATGCAGCAGCCTCGTAGTTGAAATCGCCCTTGTATCCTATATCAGCAAGAGCCTCCATTACGCTCTCCCAGTCTACTTTTCCGTAATAGGGCAAAGTGTGGTTGTCTTCAAGTCCGTTATTATCGTGTATGTGCGTGCAGCCGTTCACCAAACGGTGACCGATTTTTCTTATTGCCTCTGCAGGATTAACACCCTGAAAAAGACAGTGTCCGACGTCAAAGCAAAGAGTGAACACGGGGTTATCAAGCGCATCAAAAAGTCTGTTAAGGCGCTCAGGAGTTGAGGTTATCGAAACCTTTCCGATGTTCTCAATTGCTACCTTTATGCCAAACTCCTCCGCATAAGGGATAAGTCTTCTGTAGAAATTAATATTATATCTGAACATCTCCTCTTCGCTCTCGGCATCCTCGACTTTAAAGTGAGTGCAAGGGTGAATGACTATCATAGGAGCGCCAAGATAAGAGGCATTTCTCATCGACTGAACAATCTCGGAAAATCTCTTTTCTGACTCATTTTTATCGGGGTATGATGACGGAAAGGGCGCGTGTGCCTGACAAATCTTAATACCTTTCTCATCAGCATACTTTTTTAATTCTCTATAGAAACTCTCGTCGTGCTCTTCGGTATAATAGGGAGCAACGTCGTTGTTAAAGTCAATCCCCTGAAATCCCGCCTTTGCAAAAGCATCTAAGGTTCCCCTGATTCCGTAGGTTGAGTGAACTTTTATCATATTAGCTGAAAGTAACATATTAACCCCCTCTTTTGTAAAGTTTAGTTTTGATTTTGTTTATTTTTCCCAAGGGAACGTGTATGAAAGACCGAGTTCATCTCTTACCTTAATCATTTCCTGCTGTACGGATTCGTTGATAGGCACACCCTTGTCCTTACGCTCCTGCCAGATGAGATATTCCTTCTCACCCGCGGTATAAATACGCTCAGCCCCGGGAGCTTTCTTTGAAGCACGAACAGCGCGAAGAATGTCTCCAGCCTTCTTTCTGGTAATTTCCTCGCCAACGAAATGCTCTGTGTCTATAGCGATAAAGAAGTGACCGAGGTGGTAGGGACGGATATTTCCGTTCTCATCCTTACCGTCAAGGTCCTTACCGTACATACCGTCCTGAAGAGCTGCGGAAAGGAACTCAACTATCATAGCGAAGCCGTAGCCCTTGTAACCGCCGAGAGCTTCACCGATACCGCCAAGGGTGGTAAGAGCTGCTGTGCCGTTACGGATCTTCTTAAGTGCGATACCTGCATCGCCCTCAACGGGGTTACCGTCGATGTCGATTACTGTACCGGGATGAATTTCTTCACCGATTCTTTCGTAGTATTCAACCTTACCATTCTGTGTGATTGATGTTGCACAGTCAAAGTTGAAGTCGAAATCTTCGTCTGTGGGAACGCCGAGTGTGAAGGGGTTTGTACCGAACATACCCTCAACACCGAAGGTGGGAGCAACTGAAGGACGTGCGTTTGTACCTGTCATACCGATACAACCTGCTTTTGCAGCCATTGATGTGTAGTAACCAGCGATACCGTAGTGTGTTGAGTTACGAAC
>JAZRLJ010000103.1:0-2200 GCA_045646755.1 Eubacteriales bacterium
TGTTTTTTCCATTACAAAATGTGTCCCTAAAGGAAGTTCCTAAATTCTGGTGTGTTATTGACAATAATCCCTCTAATGTTATATTTATTGAGTAACACAGTGCTGCCAACATACCGTGAAAAAGGCTATAATACAACAAAAAATAATACGCAGACATGCATCGATTTGTATAAGCATACTCGGCTTCTTTGAAAAAAATAGCCGACGCATAGATTTCCTTTATAGATTTCCAATGTCTTATTGTCCAGTCTATAGTTAACTTAACATCCTTGCTTTTTGTTATACTAGAATAATGTTGAAGTTGTCTCATGCAATAACTATCTTGGTCTTTTAGATCAGGCATGGATAAAATGAGCGAATCAAATTTATTGCAAGTGTATGGGTTTATACTTTTAAAGTCCATAATTTCTCCGTGTTATATTTAGTTATTATAATTTTATCACAAAAGTTTGTTTTTTTCAAGCGGACGGGATTGTTAATCCGTCCGCTTTTATATCTTTATCTCGCTTCGACTAGTATATCTCCGTGGCTTTTATACATCGGATCGTCCTCGTCGTGCAGGAAGTCTATGTGCGTGGAGAAGTCGGCATTCAGCTGAATTTTGATTTTCAGCTTGCCTTTTCGCTCGGTGATGATAATCTTCTTTATGAGCATTCGTAGGCTCGTGTCGCTTATCGCACCGTTTTTCACTATCTCGTCGAGCATGTCTATGTCTTTTCTGTTTTATGCAGTATTATTTTTTGCGATGCAAATCTAAAAATCTTAACCTACATTTTTAGAATAATCCGTTGACAAGTAGGTTAAAATATGATATACTATTACTAGTGAAAATATTGGAGGTTACGATGCCTAATTCTCTTGAAAAAGAATACAAAAAAATTCTCTCACAGAGATCAGATATAATAAGTTTACTTGACCAGCTTCCTGATGGATATATATCCGAGAAGATCATTTACGGAACAAAACAGTATTATCTTCAAAAGCGCGTGGGTAAAAAGGTTGTTGGAAAGCATATTCCATTTGATGAGTTGACAAGTGTTCGCTGCGGACTTTCAAGAAGAGAATCATTGGAGAAAGAGCTTATAGTCATAGAGAAAAGGCTTGTTAGCATAGAAGCCGCATCAAAACTCGTGAGCCATAATCTTTATAAAAGAATACTGCTTCTCAAAGCTTGTATGCCGATGGAGACATTGAGCACCGATGCAAAGGTGCGTGCGAGTAGCTTTGCCGAGGCGATGAATGCTATTGAGGGAATCCCTGCGACCGCGGAAATGAAATCTAATATCAGTGCTTGGCATTCGGGAGAAATCAGTTTCCTCTCGCTTTACGAGGCAACTCTCAAAAAATACGGTTTTCCGGTGGAGGTAAGATAAATGAGAGATCCTTATCTATTTGATGATGTAGATGTCCTCAAAAACCGCGCTAACATTCGCGACAGCGCGTTGCTTCATACAGCGGAAGCAGATCTTACAAATCTTGCTATGACTGCGATTTATGAGAGAAAATACGAGAAGTTTAACGTAGAGACTCTCATTGATATTCATCGCACCATTTTCGGTCAGATATACGAGTGGGCAGGTGAATATCGTACAATTATGATGACGAAGCCCGAGGACGTTCTCGGGGGAGATACCGTCAGATATGCGTATCCGAAGGAAATAAAAAAACAGCTTACCGACACGATGAAAGAAGTCGGCAAGCTGAAGCGCGATGGCAAAAATGACCGTGATATAGTATTCCGTTTGACGAGAATCGTTTCTGCTATTTGGCAGACTCACCCTTTCCGCGAGGGTAACACGCGTACCGTTATCGTTTTTGCGGTTTTACTCGCAAAGCACCTTGGCTTTGAGGTTAACCACGAGCTATTTAAAGTTCATTCTTCCTATGTAAGAAATGCTCTCGTTTGGGCATCTCAAGGAATTTACTCAGAGTATAAGTATATCGAGCGTATCTTCTTTGATGCCATTCTTGACGAGGACTCGGACGATGAAAATGTCGTTTCCGGTAATAGCGAATCTAAGTACGAAAAGATAGGCGACTACAAGGTGAAGGATTACGTAGAAAGACCGCACGAATATCAAAAATGATAAAACGCAACCGTACAATATGTTGCTTTTAGGAGTGTGAAATGAAAAGTCAATTAAATGGTTTTGTTGAAGGCACCACGAGTGTGACAACTGGTGATAAAATGAAAAACGGT
>JAZRLJ010000104.1:0-3502 GCA_045646755.1 Eubacteriales bacterium
TTTATAATAGTAAAGATATTTTTCTATAAAAATATGGACAAAAACTACGATTTTCAGAATCTTTTTAATGAAAAAGGGGATTTTAATAGTCAAAAACAAAAAAGATAGGCACTCCTCGTGAGTGCCTATCTTTTTTGGTGAAGCAAACGCTTCAATATCCGGACTTTTCTCTATTTCTTCAAATTCTTCGCTCGTGGGAACTGTTACAGGCTCGTTTTTGAAATTAAAGGTTATTACGAGCTTATCGTCGTAAAGCAGCACGCATTTCACAAGACTGTCAATCAAACGCTCTTTATTTGCCTCGATTGTTAAGTCAAGTTTACGGAATTTGTCTAAAGCAAATAAAATCTGCTCTTTCGTAAGCTTAGGAGAGCTTGTCTGCTCTTTCAGAATATTAAGCTCGATTTGCTCCTCCTCGGCTTCGAGCTCCTCAAGCTTTACCTTGGTTGAACGAGTGATAATTCCTGCCTCGATAGCCTTCATTACGTTGTCGATAGACTTGCGTACTTCCTTAAGCTGAGCCTCAAGTAGCGGTATAACCTTATTGTCCTCGTCAAGCAAAGCAACTATCTTGTCGGCAATCTTGTCGAGTGCTTCGTCATCAAAGAGAACCTTGATAACCTTGTTCAGCACAAGCTCCTCAATCCATTCCTTGCGAACGGCTTTTTTATCGCACTGGTGCCTTTTTGCACTGGCGCATTTGTAGTTGCGGTTGATATTGCCGTATTTCTTTTGTGCGGTATCACCGACCATCATCGTATGGCACTTTCCGCAGAAAAGCTTGGTTGTAATCACGTACTTTTCTTCCGCCTTGTTTTTAGCGGATGCGTGCTTATTCTTCGCCATTCGTCTTTCGACTACCTTAAAGGTGTCCTCCGACACAATTGCAGGGACACCGCCCGGAATCTCAATGCCGTTATAGTGATACACGCCCATATAGGATTTGTTGCCAAGCATTCGGTTGAGAGTGCCGTGGTTAAAGGCTTTGCCCTTTTGAGTTTTAAGTCCTCTTGCATTCAAGCTATGCACAATTTCCGCAATCGACTCGCCGTGAGCGTAACGCTCAAATATTTCAGACACTATGGGAGCTTTTAAGGGGTCAATTTGAAAGTGCTTCTCCTCGTCAACGGTGTAACCGTAAGGCAGGCCGTTGCCACCGTTAAAACGGCATTTTAAGGCATTCTCGGTGAGACCCCGTGTTACCTTTTCTGCAAGATCCGCGGAATAATACTCCGCCATGCCTTCAAGCACGGATTCAAGGATTATGCCCTCAGCGCCTTCCGAAATGGCCTCGGTTGCCGAAACAACGCGAACGTTGTTCTTTTTCAATGCAGCCTTGTATTTTGCAGAGTCGTAGCGGTTACGAGAAAAGCGGTCAAGCTTCCAAACTATGACTACGTCAAAGGTCTTTTTTGCGCTGTCGCGTATCATACGCTGAAACTCGGGGCGGTTGTCTGTTTTCGCAGAAACAGCTCTGTCTATGTAGTGCCCAACGATAACAATACCGTTTTTCTCGGCAAAAGCGGTATTCTCTCGAATCTGCCCCTCAATCGACTCCTCACGCTGATTATCCGAGGAATACCGAGCGTAAATTACACCTGTCATATACTCACCGCCTTTCAAATTTTAGTGTCTTCATTGTACCATAAAACGATAAAACATTCAAGTCATTTCGGGGATATTTATTCTTAAAAATCAATACGCCTAAAGCAATGAAAAAGAGCTTGAGAGTGTCAAAAAAATTACAGCACTAAACAAAGAAAAGCCTCGAGATCCGAGGCTTTGTTTTTAGCTAAATATGGGTCGCAAAAAATCCATAGCATTACGCTCAACCATCAGAAATATCTTATTTGGTTTCGGTACGTTGTTGTGGGATTTTATTAAACCATCCAAACCAACGATAACGCCTGGATTTCCACGTATAATCACCACAGAAATCACAGTCATATCACATATCGGCTTCAACACATATTTCTTTTCTCGTGCTGGTCTTGACATGCCACCAAACAGGTAAAACTGCTCCCACATTATATCACCGCTTTCGGTGCAGTGAATGTGCGCCCGTTTCGTAGCTCTCTTTTTGCTGACATAGAGATTAACGGCAATATCGTTAATTTTTAAATTGTACAAGTAAAAATGTTCGAGGTTTTGTTTGGGAGCATCTCCTATAATCTTTTTGAGTTTTCTGGAAGTGGCAAATAACATTATTTTAACCTCTCTTTAAAGGCGTCGATATCAATCAACAGCTTTTTGTAACGCTCGTTATCTCTAAGAGTGGCAAAGCATTCCTTGGACATTATCTCATCAAGATTTTGGTATCTGTCACCCAAGCGCCCTCCGACATTTGAAAGGAACGGAGATTCTATTTTAAAGTTGGAAGCAATAAGATTCTCTTTTTCTTCAACGTCATATTTAATGGCCTTTTCAAGCGAGTCAATCGCTAATTTCGCATTGCCAAGTTCTATCGCTTTTTCTGCGAGAAGAACGTATATATCTCCGCCTTCAACGTGGTGGAAGGGCATCTTCGTCTCGCCCTCAAATATAATGTCGAGTATTCTTATCAAACGTTCGTATATATCCATCGCCTTCTCAGGCTCCTCTGTCAGATCATAAGCCTTGCCGAGACTGACCGCACCGTACAGAAGAGCGTGGAGCAAATTCATTATATAAAACTGCCAGCTCGTAATCTCGGTCTTGTAATCCTTCTGCCAATGTGCGTGAATGGAGTACATTTTATGGATATTGAAATCTGCTCTTGACGGAAATTTTTCAGCTTGCCTTCTTGCTTCTTCAAATTTGCCGTTAGCACAGTGGAGCATAAGCATTATCATTCTGGCGCGGAGTATGCGATTGACATTATCATCATAGGAGAATATAGTATTTGCATGCTTTTCGCAAGACTCGTAAAGAGCCTTTGCATTCTTCTCGTCATAAATGGGATTTTGCGGATATGCGAGCGAAATTTCAAGCTCCATACAGTTTATAAGGAGTGTAAAGTTGTTTGGGTAGATCTCTAATCCCTCAAGTAGCACATTGTATTTGTCGGTCAAGCACTCGATGGTCAAAGGAAATGTGAGTTTGCTTTGCGCTCTCCTCATTATTTCCGAAATATCCTCGTTTTTCTTTATATCTCCGGTTCCGAGAATTGTATCCGTACTAACACCAAATACATGCGCCAATGGAACGATTTGCGAAAGGTCAGGCATTCCGCTTTCGTTCTCCCATTTAGAAATAGCTTGTGCGGTAACACCAATTTTCTCTGCAAGCTCTTCTTGAGTAAGACCTCGGCTTTTACGAAGTTCTTTTATCGTTTTTCCAATTGAATGTTGCATACAGCACCTCCTCTGTTTCGTTACAATAAGTATATCAAAAAACGGTGTGTTTTTGAAGATACTAATTCGCAACACAAACTCAACGTTCCGTTGTGTTTATTATAACATAACCATCTGGATAAATCAAGCATGTTAAATTTAAACCATTTGCATAAAAATCGGATTTCACC
>JAZRLJ010000105.1:0-8164 GCA_045646755.1 Eubacteriales bacterium
AAGGTAAAATGGATACTTGATAGCGTTGAGGGGGCGCGCAAGCTGGCGGAGCAAGGCGAGTTGTGTCTCGGAACTGTAGACTCCTGGCTTATTTACAAGCTCACCGGCGGTAAGGTGCACGCAACCGACTATTCAAACGCTTCAAGAACGATGCTCTTTAATATAAACACGCTTGAATGGGACAATGACCTTCTTAAGCTGTTCCAAATTTCAAAAAGTATGCTCCCCGAGGTAAAGCCCTCATCTTCCCTCTTTGGATATACAGACAAGGATATTCTCGGTGCGCAAATTTCCATAAGCGGTGTAGCAGGCGACCAGCAAGCCGCACTCTTCGGTCAATGCTGCTTTGAGGTCGGTGAGTTAAAGAACACCTATGGTACAGGAGCGTTCTTGCTGATGAACACCGGTGATAAGCCTCATATAACATCAAGCGGTCTGATTACCACTATCGCGTGGGGTGTCGGTGATAAGGTCACTTATGCCACAGAGGGCTCTGTATTTACCTGCGGAGCGGCCATTCAATGGCTGCGCGACGGACTAAAGCTTATAGAATCCGCGCAGGACAGTGAGTATTACGCCTCAAAGGTAAAGGATAGCGGTGGAGTAATCGTAGTACCTGCCTTCCAAGGTCTGGGAGCACCATGGTGGGATGCGTATGCACGAGGTATGATAATCGGTATCACAAGAGGTACAACAAAGCACCACATTATAAGAGCGACACTTGAATCAATGGCATATCAAACCGCAGATGTCGTCGAGCTTATGGAAAACAGTACGGGAGTAAAACTTAAAAAACTTAAAGTAGACGGAGGCGCATCAGCAAACAGTCTTCTTATGCAATTCCAATCTGACATTCTAGGAATAGAAATCGAACGTCCGATGTGCGTTGAAACAACTGCGCTCGGAGCTGCGTATCTCGCAGGACTGTCTGCAGGAGTATACTCCTCCGTTGAAGAAATCAAGAAAAACAGAAAGATAGAAAAGAGCTTCTCACCCAACATTTCAGGCGAAGAAAGAAATGAAAGAATGCGTATATGGAAAAAAGCCGTTGGGCGCTCCCTCCTCTGGAAAGAATAAGAAAAAAACAAATCGAGCCTTTGCAAAATCTGCATCGGCTCGATTATTTTATACAAGTAAATTTGAAAGTTTAACAAAGTCATCTGTTGAAAGTCGCTCGCCTCTTACCGTTTCTGCGAAACCAAGAGATGCAAGACATTCTGCAATTCTGCTCTTTTCTATATGTGAAAATTTAGCATTTATTGCATTTACAAGGGTTTTTCTTCTCATTTCAAAAGCGGCTTTTATCAAATTTCTGAAGAATTTTTCGTCCTTAGGAAAATATCTCGGTTCTTTGTAAAGCTCTATCTTTACAACAGCGCTATCGACCTTAGGTGCAGGCATAAACGAGCCTGCCGAAACCTTAAAAAGTTTCCTTGCTTCGCCGTAAAATCCAAGCACCGCAGTTATAGCTCCGTAGTCCGCGCTACCCGCCTTAGCTACAAGTCTTGCGGCAACCTCATTCTGCACCATTACGGTAATTGAGGTGAGATTAACACCCGACTCAAGAAGATACATAAGTATAGGAGTAGTTATGTAGTACGGCAGATTTGCGCATACCGCTACGGGCATTCCGTCACTATAGTTTGCTATAATATCCGCTATATCGGTTTTCATAATATCCGCGTTTATAACGGTAACGTTATCATAATCGGCAAGTGTTTTTGCAAGAACAGGGATAAGCCCCTTATCAATTTCGACTGCCACTACCCTCTTATATCTTTCCGCAAGCTCCTTAGTAAGACAGCCTATACCGGGTCCTATTTCTATTATAAGAGTGTCGTCTGAATACGCTGCGTTATCGGCAATTTCCTCAGGAATTATTCTATTAATAAGGAAATTCTGACCGAATTCCTTACGAAACGAAATCCCTGCCTCGCCCATAACCTCTTTTATAACCGAAACATTACAAAGATCCATAACTGCCTCCTCTAAGAATAAAAAAGCGACTTGCCTTGACAAATCGCTTATGGAGCTGGTGACGGGACTCGAACCCGTGATCTGTTGATTACGAATCAACTGCTCTACCAACTGAGCCACACCAGCAACTGCTATGTATTCTACCATTTTTTTAGTATTTTGTCAATACCCTTTAGTCAAATAATAAGCGGAAAGTCCAAAATTATTTTTATTTGGACTATCCGCCTTTTTTCATTTTAATCTTGTAAACACTCTGTAAATCAGGTCAAAAATTATAATCGTAAATCCAAGCAGAACAACCGACAAAAGCTCTGAAATTCTAAGGGGCACGGCTCTAAAAAGCGAACCTCCGAAATATATCATTAGTATCTGTATACAGGAGATGAGAAGCATTATGAAAATAAATATCTTGTTTTTTCCTATATTTGAAAACAGCCATACTCGGTCACTTCTGGCAATAAAGCAGTTAAATATACCAAAGAAAATAAAAAGCGCGTAAAATGCCGTCATAAAACGAGCCGCTCCGTCTTTGCCCGTAAATGCCCGTGAAAAGAAATCAAGCTTTAAAAAGCACATACATAAAACGAGAGTATACGCGCCTCTTATAAATATTTCCTTAAGCATTTGTCGAGTCAATATCGGCTCACTCCTTGTTTTCGGCTTCTCTCTCATATACAGGTCAAGCGCAGGCTCTCCTGCAAACGCAAGGCCTCCGAGAGTATCCATAATGATATTTATCCAAAGCATCTGTATTATAGTTATGGGACTGTCTATTCCAAAGAGCTGTCCAAAAAGAGAGACTCCGCAAGCGGCAAGATTCATTACAAGCTGAAAGCTTATAAATTTCTTTATCGACTTGAATATCGTTCTGCCGTAAAGAATAGTTTTGTTTATCGCCATCATACTGTTATTCTGTATGACTACGTCACCTGCCGCCTTTGCAATGTCGGTTCCGCTCCCCATAGCAAATCCTACGTCGGCAAGCTTAAGCGAGGGAGCATCGTTGATTCCGTCTCCTGTCATTCCCACCACAAGCTCAAGCTCCTGCGAAAGTCTCACAAGCCTTGTCTTATCCTGCGGAAGAGCTCGTGCAACTACTCGTAAATCCGGAAGAATAGACTTAACCTCGTCGTCACTCATAGCATTAAGCTCGCCAGACGTAAGATAAATCTCCCCCGCCCTGTTCTGTATGATGCCACATTCCTCTGCAATCGCAACAGCCGTTTCCTTGGCATCACCCGTAAGCATAACGATTTGAATACCCGCTCTTTTAATTTCCGAAATTGCCTCGCGCGTTTCCCGTCTCAGCATATCCTTAAGCACTATCAAAGCAAGGAACACGTATCCTTCTCTATCCTTATTCCTCATAGCTACCGCTATAACACGGTTTCCCTTAGAGGTAGCACTCTTTAACTGCTCTTCTACATCTCTCTTTTTAAACGGCAGAATTCTTCCGATTGAATCCAGAGTATATTCCGACCTTGATATTATTATTTCCGGCGCTCCTTTTATAAATTCAGATCCGTCTGAAAGGGTTACGCTCGAATACTTCCTTTCGCTCGAAAAAGCTTCCTTTTTGATAACGGCAGTCTCTTTTGGCTTTGAGCTTTTAAAAAACTCTAAAACAGATCTATCCGTGCCGTTGCCACCAATTATACGGCCCTCGCTCTCATAAGCCGCGGTATTATATCTTGCTGATAAGGTTAGAGCTTCGCACAACCCTTCCGCGCGTCTTAACGCCGCGTAGCTCTTATAAGAGGCATCAATTCCTATGATCTTCTCGCATCTCGGCACGCCGAGTGTAATAGTTCCTGTCTTATCGGTAAAAAGAATGTTAAGCGAGCCTGCCGTTTCTATTCCCACAAGCTTCTTTACAAGAACGTTATCCTTTATCATTCTTTTCATATTTGCTGACAAAACCACCGTTATCATCATAGGAAGCCCCTCAGGAACAGCTACGACGATTACGGTTATCATGAGTGTCAGCGCTCTCGTAAGAACGGTGATAAGTTTTTTTATATCCGTAAGGTCTGCTGTAATTCTTTCGAGAACAAATCCGTTATCGACAACCAAGGTATTAAATAAAAAAACGATGCCTACGATTATCGCCATAACGTAGCCTATTTTACTTATCTGTCCTGCAAGTCGTGACAAACGGTGCTTTAGCGGACTTATACGCGTTTCACTCTGTACGTCCTTTGCAACCATGCCGTAATAGGTAGATTCTCCTACTCGCTCCACTCTCATTATTCCCTCGCCTGAGGTTATAAGAGTGCCGCGAAAAACCTTGTTTTTTGAAGACAAGTCATACTTGTCTGTGGCTTTCTCTGTGTTCTTTGTAACCTCAACACTCTCGCCGTTTAAGGCTGACTGGTCTACTGTTAAAGTGCCTGAAAGTAAAACTCCGTCTGCCGAAATCAAATCTCCTGCATAAAGATATATGATATCACCTACTACAACCTCGGATTGCGGTATTTCCTCTATCCTGCCACTGCGCAAAACCTTTACTGATGTATCCGAGCCCTCCTTCTGCATTTTTTCAAAGGCTTTCTCGCTTCCAAACTCGGAAACGGTTGACACAACCGTAGCTAAAAGAATGGCAAACACTATACCGAAAACCTCAAAAAGATTACAGTTACCAAAGGTAAATATCACCTCTATAATAAGAGCGAAAATAAGTATTTTAATAATTGGGTCATTTAGGTTTTCAAGATATTTAGCAAAAAATCCCTTTGTTTTCTGCTTTTTCAGTCTGTTATCTCCGTATTTTTCCTTAGACCTTCTGACCTCTTCGGCGCTAAGGCCAATAATTTTATGAGTCATATCAGCTCCCAAATAAACGTAATATTTGTTTAAATATATGTTTTCGGCAAGCATTAAATGATTAAAAATAAAAAAAAGGCTTTCGCCGTTTTTCTATTGATACCCGCAAGGCCGTGTAAGGCAATTTTTAACCCTGTTAGTACAGGTGGGTGCTCTCTCCGCTTCTTTGCGCTTCCAACGTCTGCTTCGGAGGGTACAAAGACAGCTCCTGGCAGGAGGCCTGCATCCCAAAGCGGAAGCCCAAGCTCCCTTTAGTTGTGTGTAGGTCCAAATATCACAATATCACGCACCCCGCAGGATATGTATCAGTTCTCGTCGTAATCTATCTCGTTAAAGAAAAGGTCGTTAAAGTAGTCCTCTACCTTCTCAAACTCTTCGTCATCCTCGATAGTTTCAAGAATAAGGTCGTCTCCGTCCTCTTCAACACTGAGTATTACGTACTCGTCAGACTCCTCGTTTGCGGGAATAAGAGCAAAATAAAGCTTATCGTTAAGCTCTGCTCTTGCGAGAAGCTCAAAGTCCTTCTCCTCACCTGTTTCCTCGTCGGTAAGGGTGAATACAGGAACCTCCTCAAGCTCCTTTTCTTCTTCGGTAAGATTCTTTTCGATGTCTGCCATTTTAGTTACTCCATTCTGTTTTTATGATATTATTTTATATTATTACTTTTAAATTGTCAATAGATAAGATTTAAAGTATTTGTGAAAGAATTTCGTTGCTGACGTAAAAGCCTTTCTCGGTAAGCGCGATTTTATCAGACGATAAAACCATATACCCTTCATCTACAAGACGGGCAACGTATTC
The DNA here is from genome assembly GCA_045646755.1 of Eubacteriales bacterium. Classification (GTDB taxonomy): domain Bacteria; phylum Bacillota; class Clostridia; order Oscillospirales; family CAG-272; genus UBA1740. The sequence goes on from JAZRLJ010000105.1 coordinate 5,602, forward strand.
CTCTTTGCCCCTGAGAAAATCTCCCCCAAAAAGCGTTTTATACTCGGAAAGAGAAAACCCCTCCGAAAGTCTCAGTCGCATCATTGCATATTCGTAAGCGTTAGCATCCTTGTCAATCTCCTCGCACTGTAAATATTCTCTGCCGGAAAGCGAAAAATATTCCGCAAAAGAGCTTGGATTTGCATACCTTTTTCTTCCAAAATAGGAATGCGCGGCAAGTCCGAGTCCGATATATTCCTCATCATGCCAATACTTGAGATTATGCCTAGACTCATATCCTACCCTTGCATAGTTTGATATTTCGTAATGCAGGTATCCTGCCTCAGCCAAGGTTTTTGTGATAGCAAGATACATCTCGCATTCCTCGTCCTCGCTCGGAAAAACGTATTTTTCTTTTTCGGAAAAAAGGCGTGTCCCCTCTTCAAGAATTAAGGAATATGCCGAGATATGTGCAGGCGAAAGAGAGGTAACCTCTGAAAGAGTACGGGTTAAGCTTTCTACCGTTTGAGTAGGCAAAGCGTACATCAAGTCAACGTTTATATTGGTTATTCCGTAGCGCACGCACGCCTCGTACGAAGCCTTGAAATCTTCAAAACTATGTATTCTGCCCAAAACTTTCAACTCGTTTTCGCAAAAAGACTGCAATCCGAGACTGACTCGGTTAACACCGCATGCCCTATATACCGAAAGCTTTTCATCACTTAAGGTTTTTGGATTTGCTTCGAGCGTAAACTCTGTATCGGGCATAATTTCAAAGGTATCAAATATTGCAGATGAAATTTTCTCGAAGGACTTTACCGATATAACCGATGGCGTACCGCCGCCGAAAAAGATTGTATCGGCCTTAATTTTCGGTTCTTCCTTATAGGAATGAATTTCCTTCACGAGAGCCTCAACGTATTGCTCCTCGTATTTTTCAAGCGCGCCCGCAAATGACACAAAATCACAGTAGGCGCATTTCTGCTTACAAAAAGGTATATGAACGTAAATACCTATCGGCTTAGTTGTCATCATCAAGCCTCAGCACCGCCATAAACGCCTCGGGCGTTACCTCTACGCTACCGAGCTTACGCATCTTCTTTTTACCTTCCTTCTGTTTTTCAAGAAGCTTCTTCTTTCTGGTAATATCACCACCGTAGCACTTAGCAAGAACGTCCTTACGCATTGCCTTAACCGTCTCTCTTGCGATAATCTTAGAGCCTATTGCTGCCTGAATAGGAATTTCAAAGAGCTGACGCGGTATATTTTCCTTTAGCTTTTCAGCAATCTTTCTTGCTCTTGTGTAGGCTCTCTCTTCAAATACGATAAACGAGAGTGCGTCTACAACCTCACCGTTAAGCATAAAGTCAAGTTTGACAAGCTTAGAGGGCTTATAGTCCTTAAGCTCATAGTCAAGAGACGCATAGCCTTTTGAACGGCTCTTCAGCGCGTCAAAGAAATCGTATATAATCTCGTTTAAAGGAAGCTCGTAATGAAGCTCTACTCTCTCGGTGTCGATATATTTCATATCAATAAACACGCCGCGTCTGTCCTGACAAAGATCCATTATTCCGCCTACATAATCGGTAGGTGTAATGACCGTAGCCTTCATTATAGGCTCGTACGCAGTATTTATCTCGTCTGCGGTTGGAAATTTTGAAGGGTTATCAATCAGTATGGTTTCACCCGAGCGGAGCTCAACCTTATATATAACCGAGGGAGCTGTTGTAATGAGGTCGAGATTAAACTCTCTCTCAAGTCTTTCCTCTATAATTTCCATATGAAGAAGACCGAGAAATCCGCATCTGAATCCAAAGCCAAGCGCGATAGAGGTCTCAGGCTCGTAAACAAGAGACGCGTCGTTAAGCTTAAGCTTCTCAAGCGCATCGCGAAGGTCTCCGTATCTTGCTCCGTCAGCGGGATAAATTCCCGAATACACCATAGGATGAACGTCTCTGAATCCGTCAAGAGGCTCGCTTGCAGGCATAGCTGCCGAGGTGATGGTATCACCGACTCTAGTATCGGCTACGTTCTTGATAGAGGCTGTTATATAACCAACCTCTCCTGCAGAAAGAGAATCGCCCTTCTTAAGTCCAAACGGCTCCATAGTGCCTATTTCGACTATATCGAACTCAGCTCCTGTAGACATAAGTCTTATTCTGTCTCCGGTCTTTACCGTGCCGTCAAATATACGGATATAAACTACGACTCCAAGGTAAGAATCGTAGTAGGAATCGAAGATAAGCGCTTTAAGAGGCGCATTCTCGTCGCCCTTAGGCGCAGGTATATCGGTAACTATCTTTTCAAGAACGTCCTCGATATTAAGTCCTACCTTTGCAGAAACCGCAGGGCAATCCTCTGCGGGTATTCCGATAATATCCTCAATCTCTCTGCGAGCGCCCTCAACGTCTGCGCTTGCAAGGTCTATTTTATTTATAACGGGAAGTATCTCAAGGTCGTTATCTATCGCAAGATATGCATTCGCAAGAGTCTGCGCCTCAACTCCTTGCGTTGAATCTACGACGAGAAGCGCACCCTCGCATGCTTTAAGAGAACGCGAAACCTCGTAGCCAAAGTCAACGTG
>JAZRLJ010000106.1:0-16294 GCA_045646755.1 Eubacteriales bacterium
ATTCTTTTTCGCATCAGTGCGGTCATATAATGGCTGCGCTCTACGGTTCGGAAAGCATGGAGCTACTCACGGAAGAGTTTGTTGCTTTTCACATTTCGGGAGGTACTACGGAAATGCTCAAGGTTAAAGGTAACGGCGTGGCCTTTGACGCTGAGCTCATAGGTGGAACTGCCGATCTCAATGCAGGGCAGGTTATTGACAGAGTTGGCGTATATATGGGACTTTCGTTTCCTGCAGGACGCGAAATGGAAGAGCTTGCGCTAAAAAACAATAAAAAAATTCCTAAAGGCAAACCGAAGATAAAAGGATTTGAGTTTAATCTTTCGGGACTTGAAAATCTGGCTGAGAAGCTTTATGAGAACGAGCGCGATGCCGAATTAACTGCGGCTTTTACTTTTGATTATATTGCAGCAGCGCTTGTTTCAGTATGCGAGGCTTATGAGGCTGATAACGGAAAGACAAAATTCGTTTTTGCTGGCGGAGTAATGTCTAATTCTATAATTAAAAAGCGCCTTGCCGAGCGATTTGACGCAGTTTTTGCAGAGCCGATGCTATCAAGCGACAACGCAGTCGGAATAGCGGCTCTTACAAGGCAGGCGTATATTACGGAGAAATAGATGGATATTTCGTTTCTTAGAGAAAGAGAGACAAAATCATCTCTCACTGTTACGGAACTTAATTCTTATATAAAAAATATCCTCGACGGAAACAAGGTTTTATCAGCGGTTAGCGTTACGGGAGAAATATCAAATCTCAAGGACCACGGAAGCGGTCATCTTTATTTTTCGCTTAAGGATGCAGACTCGCAGATAAAGGCCGTTATGTTTCGCTTTCAGCGAGGAAAATTAAAGTTTATTCCCGAAGACGGTATGAAGGTTACCGTTTTTGGCGCTGTTTCCGTTTATTCACAGACGGGAACGGTACAGATTTACGTTAATTCTATGGAGCCTGACGGAATAGGCTCGCTCTATCTTGCATACGAGCAATTAAAGGAGCGTCTCTCTAAAGAAGGACTATTCGATGATTTTCATAAAAAACTTTTGCCCCTTTACCCAAAGAGAATAGGTGTTATCACCTCTCCGAGCGGAGCTGCGGTACGAGATATAATTAACGTAACGAGACGGCGTTATCCGGTAGCTGATATATATATTTATCCTGCCTTGGTACAGGGAGACGGAGCAGTGCCCAGCCTTCTTGCCGCGCTTGACTTTTTTGAGTCGTCTAAGCTAGTGGACCTCGTTATAATCGGACGCGGAGGCGGTTCAATAGAGGATCTCTGGGCTTTTAACAGTGAACAGCTGGCAAGAAAAATCTATAATTTTGAAATTCCGATAATCTCAGCGGTAGGGCATGAAACAGATTTTACCATATGTGATTTTGTCTCTGATATGAGAGCTCCGACACCGTCGGCTGCCGCAGAAATCGCCGTTCCGGACTCAAGAGAGATTTTGATAAGACTTGGAGATATGGAGTCAAGACTCGCATCTCTTCTTGTCAAGCTGGTTGAAGCTAAGAGGGAAAAGCTTGAATATCTAAAGGATAGTGAGATTTTTGTTAATCCGCGTGTTGTTTTCGAAAACAAGCGAGAGGTCATAAATGATTTATACGACGAGGCAAAAGGAAACTTGTCCGTCTTGCTTTCAACTTTGAGAGCTGAGCTTGCTTTACTTGTAGGCAAGGGAGAGGCTATGAGTCCTCTTTCGGTGCTTAAACGCGGGTATTCGGTTTGCGAGGATTCCGACGGAAAAATTGCAAATGCTAAAGATTTGAACGCGGGTGACAGCGTTAAAATTATTTTTTCAGACGGAGAGGTTTCTGCTTCCGTCACTTCAGTTAACGATAAACAGAGGTAAAACTATGAAAAAAACGATGACCTTTGAGGAAGCAATGCTTTCTCTTGAGGATATAGTAAAGAAGCTGGAAAGCGGTGGCCTTTCGCTTGATGAATCACTCTCATCCTTTGAAGAGGCTGTGAAGCTTGTGAGATTTTGCAACGAGAAGCTCGAGAGCGCAGAGCAGAGAGTAAGAATTCTTGTTGAGGGCGAGGACGGCTCGGTAACCGACGCTCCTTTTGACACAAGCGATGCGACTTGACGTTTTTCTCTTTGAAAACGGTTATGCTCACAGCCGCAGCTTTGCTAAGGCGCTTATTCTTGAGGGTAAAATTACGGTAGACGGAAAGCTTATTACTAAGCCAGCCTTTGAACTTTCGCTTCCTGCTAAGGTAGAGGTAACCGAAGAGGTGGTTTACGTCAGCCGTGGCGCATATAAGTTAGAGGGAGCGGTTAAGGCGTTTTCTGTAACGGTTTCCGACAAGCTGTGTATTGATATAGGAGCTTCGAGCGGCGGCTTTACCGATTACCTTTTAAAAAACGGAGCAAGTCACGTTATAGCTGTCGATTCGGGTACTAATCAGCTTGCAGATTCACTAAGAGCGGATAGCAGAGTTACCGCTATTGAAAATTATAACGCCAGATATATGAAAAACGCAGACTTTGAATACGAGCCGGACCTTGCGGTTATGGACGTTTCGTTTATTTCTGCAACTTATATCATTGAGCCGCTGTATGACGTTTTGAAAAATGGTGCAGATTTTATCTGTCTTATTAAGCCTCAATTTGAGGTTGGAAGAGCCTTTATAGGAAAGGGCGGAATTGTAAAGGACGAGAAAGCGAGACAACTTGCTGTAGATAAGGTTGTGTCGTTTGCAGAATCTGTTGGCTTCAAGACAAACGGTGTAATCAAATCGCCTATTGAGGGTGGCGACGGTAATATAGAATATCTGGCACATTTTATAAAAGTCTAGATTTTTGGAGGACGGTAATGAAAAAAATAGTCATCATTCCGAATCTTAACAAAGAAGGCGCACTCGAAGCATTGCGTGAAATTTCATCGATAATTTCAAAAAACGGTGCAGAAGCCTTTGTAGAGGAAAAGTACATAGAATATTGCGCAGGACTTGCTACGGGATATACGAAATTTATACCCGACTGTGATCTTATTATCGTTGTAGGCGGCGATGGTTCTGTAATTGATGCCTCAGTCCTTGCAGTTGAATACGAAGTGCCTATTCTTGGAGTAGACCTTGGAAATCTTGGCTACCTTGCGGAGATTGAGCCGGATTCCTTGTTCTCACTTAGTAAACTTTTTGTCGGTGAATACAGCATAGAAGAAAAAATGCTTCTTACTGCTAAAAAGACCGGGGATAAAAAAGAGACTGTCGCTTCTCGCTTTGCCGTAAACGACGTTATAATTTCTCACGAGAGTTATCTTGGCGTTGCGGATTTCATGCTTATTACGGATAGCTGTGAAACAGTAAAATACAGAGCTGACGGAATTATTTTATCAACGCCCGTAGGCTCTACTGCATATTCTCTTTCTGCGGGTGGTCCTGTGGTTGATCACGGTATTAACGCTATTCTCGCTACACCGATTTGTCCTCACTCGTTTTTTAACCGCTCGATTATTTTCAATGAAAATTCAAGGCTGACTATCAAAAATACAGGAAAATCACCCTTAAAAATCAGCATGGACGGACGCCTTTTTGACATTCTTGAAAAAGATGAGGAGTGTGTTATCACAAAAGCAGATAAGAGCCTTAAGGTGTTGGCGTTTAATGCTAACAATATGTTCTCAACTCTCTTTTCGAAAATGAATAAAATAGGAAATATGTAATAAACACAATGGAGTTATCATTATGAAAAACGCAAGACAGCAGAAAATTCTCGAGCTTATTGATAAATATGATATTGATACCCAGGAGCTTATGATAGATAAGCTCAGAGAGGCAGGTATAAATGCTACGCAGACCACCATTTCCCGAGATATACGCGAACTTAAGCTTGTGAAAGGGATTTCGGCAAGCGGTGTGTATAAGTACGTTTTGCCAACTGCAAAAAAGGAAGCTCCAGCTCCAGTTTTAAATTCTGCTCTCACCGAATCGGTGATAGGTATTGAGGCGGCAGGGAATATAGTCGTAGTAAAGACGTATCCGGGTATGGCAAACGCACTTGCTGTTTGCGTGGACTCACTCGAGAAGCCGCATATAATCGGAAGTGTAGCGGGTGATGACACTATTCTTCTTGTAGTTAAGACGGAAGAGATTGCAAAAGAGGTTGCGAGAGAGCTGAAAAATTCATTTGGTACAAAGTAAAAAGGAAGCGGATATATGCTACATTCCTTACACATAGAAAATATTGCCGTAATAAAAGAGTTAAACATAGATTTTTCCTCAGGCTTTACTGTGTTGACGGGTGAAACCGGCGCAGGTAAATCTATCATAATTGACAGTATAAATCTTCTTTTGGGAGCAAAGGCAGACAGAGAGCTTGTGAGAAGTGGCGAGAATGTCGCAACTGTAAGCGGTCTGTTTTCCGATTTAACGCCTGCAACCCATACTCTTCTTTCTGAGGTAGGAGTATCAGCAGACGAAGAAGGGAATATACTTATTCAGAGGAGTGTTTCCGTAGACGGAAAATCGCAGATAAAAATAAACGGAAGAGCGGCAACTCTTTCTCACCTTAGAATTATTGCGCCCTCACTTATTTCTATACACGGTCAGAGTGATACTCATGAGATAACTGATTTCAGAAAGCAGCTTGAGCTTATTGACCTTTATTCTCATAACGAGGGGCTTCTTGCCGCATATTCCGAGGCATATACAAAGCTCGATGAAATAAGACGCCAAATTGAAGAAATAAGAGTGAAAGAAGCTGAAAGAGAGCGTCTTTCCGAAATTCTTGAATATCAAATCAAGGATATCGATGCTTTGGCGCTTCATGACGGAGAGGAAGAAGAGCTTATTGATAAGAAGCTCAAAATAAAAAATAGCGAAAAGATCACAAAGAATGCCTCTTTTGTATTCAAGGCGCTCAAAGGAAGCGAAAAGGGAAATATAGCGCTCCTTCTTGATAAGAGCGCGCAGGCATTGTATCAGATTTCCGACGTTATACCTGAGTTTGCCGATTATTCCGAGACGTTGAGTGAAATTAGATATAAGATAGAGGATATAGCTGAAGAAGTATATGCTGTGGTATCCGATATTGACGAAAATCCCACCGAATCTCTTAATAAAATTGAGTCAAGACTTGATAAAATATCGAAAATTAAGAGAAAATACGGTCTTACCGTAGCTGACGTGCTCGCCTTTAGAAATAAAGCTGCCGAAGAGCTTGAAACACTAAAAAATTCAGAGGACGTTCTCAAAAAGCTTACGATAAAGGAAAAGGAGGCTTATTCAGAGGCTCTTATTATAGCCGATAAGCTTCACATTATAAGAGTAGAGTCGGCTAAGGAAATAGAAAAATCCGTCAAAGAAACTCTTGAATTTCTTGATATGCCGAAGGTTGTTTTCTTTGCGGATATAAAGGAAGACATCATAGATGGTAGGAAGGAATTGTATTCTGACGGATCTGATAAAATCGAGTTTTATATAAGCGCTAACGCAGGCGCTGAGCCGCAACCCTTGTCAAAGATTGCATCAGGCGGTGAGCTTTCCAGAATAATGTTGGCGCTGAAATCTGTAATTGCCGATAAAGACGGAATTTCTACTGTAATTTTTGATGAAATCGATGCGGGCGTATCGGGCAAAACCGCAAGAAAGATCGGCATAAAAATGCTGAGCCTTTCTAAGAAGACACAGATTTTCTGCGTTACTCACAGCGCGCAGATCGCTTCTCTTGCAGATACGCATCTTTTGATCAGAAAGAGAAATATAAGCGGAAAAACGGAAACGGAAATGAGTGAGCTTTCCGAAGAGGGAAGAATTTCTGAGCTTTCAAGAATACTCGGAGGTATAAACGTTACCGAAGCTCAGAGAAGAGCTGCAGCAGATATGCTTAACGAGAGAATTTTATATTTATAATCGGAGTGTGAATGGAACGACTGATTTCTTTTTTAGATAAAGAGGAAGTTGAATTCGAAAGACAAAAAAAACTGTCGTTGTGTACTTCCGTAGGTGTCGGAGGTACGGCAAACTTATTTGTTCTTCCAAAAAGCAAAGAAAAGTTTACCAAAACACTGCGATTTTTAACAAAAAATGAAATCCCATATTTTGTAACGGGAAATATGACAAATTTATTACCATCCGACTCGGCAATAGATAAAGTTATTCTTTCTACACTTGGTCTAAAAAACTTTAGTATTTACGACAATCGGATTGAGGCAGAAGCAGGGGTGCTTTTTTCAAAGCTCATTCTTTCGGCCAAAGAAAGCTCTCTCGGAGGATTTGAAAGACTTTTTGGTATTCCCGGAACTGTAGGCGGAATGCTGAGAATAAATGCAGGAGCATACGGTTGTTGTATCTCGGATTTGCTCTTAAAAGCTGAACTTTATGATCCTATTAGAGACGAGGTTTTTTTCGTTAACAAGGATGATATTTCTTTTTTTTACAGGGACTCCGAGATAAAAAAACGAAGTCTTATAGTTTTAAGCGCAACCTTCACTCTCTTGATGAAGGATATATTGGATATTCATTCTGATATAAACGAGGTCAAGAAAAAAAGACTCGCTACTCAGCCTCTTTCAAAAAAGACTCTTGGCAGCGTTTTTAAGAGGACCGATATCGCTCCCGCCTCGCTTCTTATAGATAAGTGCGGCTTAAAGGGGTGTACTGTTGGCGGAATATCGGTTTCGGATAAGCATGCAGGCTTTTTCGTTAATGATGGAAGCGGAAATGCCTCGGATTTTTTTAAGCTCTGCGAAATCGTAAAGGCGAAGGTCGGCGAAGCCTACGGTGTTGTGCTCGAGGAAGAATTTGAATATTTGTCATAGGAGGTAAAAAGTGTCTTTTTCATCAGAACAAAAGCTTATAGTTATAAATGATGCATACAAAAATTCCTGCTGTCGCAGAGCCCTCCTTTGCGGTATGCTTTCTTCAAAGGCTACGGTATTAAAGGACGGTATTGAGCTCTCGGTTGAGAAGAAAGAATATTGCGACTTTGCCTCAAAGCTTATTTTTGAGTTTTACGGAAAAGATACTCAGGACGCTTCGTCCAAGAGCGGCGGAAGACTTAAGAAAATAATATTTGACAGCAAGGCGGCGTATAAATATCTACGTAGCATTGAAGACGGAGAGGCTCTTTTTACTGAAAAATGTCCCGGATGCGCATCAGCATATTTCAGAGGCGTATTTTTAGCTTGCGGTACAATATCCAATCCCCAAAAACAATATCTTATGGAATTTTGCCCCTACAACAATGCCGAAAAAATCGGTGAAAATCTAAAAAAACTTTCGTTTTCACCAAAAATTGTAAACCGAAATTCAAAGAAGGTTATTTCATTCAAGAAGGCATCAGAGATAGAGGATTTATGTGGATTTATAGGTCTTACGGACGCGATGTTTGAAATGACCAATACACAGATTGAACGAGAATTTTTAAATAACGCAAACCGAGTTGTTAACTGTGAGACGAATAATATTGGAAAATCAGTTAGCGCTTCGGGAAAACAAATTGAGGCAATAGAGGCTCTTATAGAGCATAATCTGCTTTCAAGCCTGCCAGACGAGCTTGAATATACTGCGAGACTAAGAATACAGAATGATGGGCTTTCTTTGTCTCAGCTTTCTAAACTTTTTACACCACCGATTTCGAAGTCCGGACTTTCACACAGACTTGCCAAAATTATAGAAATATCCGAACAGCTTATCAGAGATAAAAAACAAATTTGAAAGGAGCCGCAATGGGAGAATTTGTACATCTTCATCTGCATACCGAATACAGTCTGCTTGACGGAGCAGCAAAAATCTCCGAAATTGCGGACAAGGCTATTTCCGAGGGGCAGGATGCGGTAGCTATAACCGACCATGGCGTTATGTACGGCGCTGTTGAATTTTATACAACTCTCAAAGAAAAGGGAATAAAACCCATTATTGGCTGCGAGGTTTACGTTGCCGAGCGCTCTATGTATTCAAAAGAGGGAAAAACAGACGTATCCGGTCATCATTTAATATTGCTTTGCAAGGATAGTATAGGATATAAAAACCTTTGTTATATGGTTTCGCGCGCCTTTGTTGACGGTTTTTACATGAGGCCGAGAATTGATATGGACCTTTTGTCTGCACATCACGAGGGCCTTGTCTGTCTGTCAGGCTGTGTCGGTGGCAAGATACCTCAGCTTATACTGTCGGGCAATATCGATGAGGCTGAAGCGTATGCAAGGGAAATGAAAGAACTTTTTGGCGACGATTTTTATCTTGAAATTCAAAGCCACGGGCTTGATGATGAGCGCAAGGTGGCATATGCTCTCAGAATAATCGGTGAAAAGTGCAATATTCCTTTAGTTGCTACAAATGACGTTCATTATATTGAGAGAGCTGACGCAGAAATTCAAGCTACTCTTATGTGCATACAGACAAGTAGCGTTATAACCGATGGTCGTCCTCTTGGATTTGAAACTGATGAGTTTTATTTCAAATCCACAGCACAGATGAAAAACAGTTTTGCTGCGTTTCCGGGAGCAATTGAAAATACGGTTAAAATTGCTGAAAAATGCAATTTTGATTTTGAGTTTGATAAGCTTCATCTTCCTGATTTTAAGCCCGAAGGGGGACTCTCTCACAAGGATAGGCTCAGAGCGGATACCTATGCCGGTTTCGAAAAAAGAGAAAAAGACGGAAGATTTGATTTTTCCCGTCATTTAAAGGCAGAATATACCGAAAGAATCGAATACGAGCTTGGCGTCATTGATTCAATGGGATTTAATGCGTATTTCCTCATAGTAAGCGATTTTGTTACCTATGCGAAAAACAGTTCAATACCCGTAGGACCGGGACGTGGCTCGGGTGCGGGAAGCTTAGTTGCATTCTGCATTGGAATAACGGATGTCGATCCTATTGCATTTGATCTGCTTTTTGAGAGATTTTTAAATCCAGAGCGAGTTTCGATGCCCGATTTTGACATAGATTTTTGTTATAACCGTCGTGAAGAGGTTATAGAATACGTTAAGCGCAAATACGGGGAGGACAAGGTTGCTCAGATTGTTACCTTTGGTACTCTTGCTGCTAGGGCTGCCGTCAGAGATGTCGGCAGAGCTCTCGGAATGCCGTATAATCGCGTAGATTCTGTCGCTAAGCTTATACCTCGAGACTTAAATATAACTATTGATACCGCACTTGCGGTAAAGGAACTAAAGGCGCTTTACGACAGTGAACCGGACGTCAGAAACCTGCTTGATATAAGCAGAAAGCTGGAGGGAATGCCGAGACATGCATCTACTCATGCTGCCGGTGTTGTAATGACAGAGAGACCCACCTATGAATACGTACCGCTTTCATACAGTGGCACGGGAGTAGTAACTCAGTTTGATATGAATACCGATGCAAGACTTGGTCTTGTTAAGTTTGATTTTCTTGGATTGCGTTATCTTACCGTTATAAAAGATACGGAGGATGAGATTCGTAAAATCAATCCGGATTTTGATATTTCAAAAATAGGATTCAATGACAAGAAAACCTTTGATTTGCTTTGCGAGGCAAAGACCGACGGTGTCTTTCAGATTGAGTCGGGAGGAATGAAGCAGGTTTTGATGCGTCTTGCTCCGTCATGCCTTGAGGATATAATTGCTTGTATAGCTCTTTACCGTCCAGGTCCCATGGATTCTATTGACAAGTTCATTGCGCGCAAAAACGGAAAAGAGACAGTTACGTACAAAATACCGCAGCTTAAAGAAATTCTTGACGTAACTTACGGATGTATTGTTTATCAGGAACAGGTAATGCAGATTTGCCGACTTCTCGCAGGCTATTCGTATGCGCATGCTGATCTGGTGCGTCGTGCTATGTCAAAGAAAAAAGCGTCCGCAATGCAGGCTGAACGCGATGCTTTTATTTCCGGATGTATGGAAAGAGGAATATCCTCTTCCGATGCCGAGGAAATATTTGACGAAATGGCAAGCTTTGCAAACTATGCGTTTAATAAGAGCCATGCCACAGCGTACGGTATTATTTCTTACCGTACAGCTTATCTGAAGGCGCATTATCCTGCGCAGTATTTTTCGTCGCTTCTGACAAGTGTGCTGGATAATGCTACTAAGCTGCGTTCATATATAGTTGACGCGCAGAAGCACGGAATAAGTGTTCTTAGCCCAGATATAAATCAGAGCGGAGTTGACTTTACTGTCAGCGGTAAAGATATAAGATACGGTCTGCTCGCTATTAAAAACGTGGGTAGGGTATTTGCCGATGCGTTGATTAAAGAGAGAAGAAAGGGTGATTTTTCTTCTTTTGAGGATTTCGTTACCCGAATGGCAGAGGTGGATTTAAATAAGCGCACGGTAGAGGCACTTATTAAGTGCGGAGTGTTTGATTCTCTTGGTGTCAGAAGAAGCGCTCTAATAGCCTCTTACGAATCTATCATAGATTCTGAATATAACAAGCGCAGAAATAATATAGCAGGACAGCTAGACATCTTTTCTCTTGCAAGTTCGGAGCAGCTTGGCACGTCTCAAAGCTTCTCGTATCCTGATGTGCCTGAATACTCTATCCGTGAGCTTTTAATGCTTGAAAAGGAAAGCTCGGGAATGTATTTTTCGGGTCATATGATCGATAACTATTCACTACATTCCGATTCCATAAATACAGAACGCATATCCGATATTATTGAGGATGCTTCGGACGAGGATACAGCGCGGCAAAAGAAATTTTCTGACCGACAAACCGTAAACGTCGTAGGAATAATCACCGGCAAAAAGACTAAAGTTATCAAAAATGGAGATACAATGGCGTTTATCCGTCTCGAAGACAGATACGGCGAGATAGAGGTTATAGTTTTTGCAAGGCAGTATGCGAAATTTTCCAGAGAGCTTTTCACCGAAAACGCAGTTTGTGTAAAAGGTGCAATTTCTTTTGACGATGGAGAAGATCCGAGAATTATTCTTTCTGAGCTTACGCCACTTTTAAGTAACGCTGATTTCAAAAATAAACCCGAAGCAGCTACGGAAGCGCCGAAGAGCGAAAAAACCAAAATTTATGTAAAGGTTACGTCTATGGCAGATACCCGACTTGCTTCTTTAACCCGACTTGCGTTAATTAACCCGGGAAATAAAGAAATCGTTGTTTTTGATAGTTCTTCAAGGCGCTACCACGTATTGAAGGGAACGACTATATCAGATTCCGAAAAGGTTAAGGATAGATTAAAGTCAATTTTTGGTGAAGACGCCGTTGTAATTAAGTAGAAAATTGACTGTATATTTTGTTCAGTTTTTTCGATTGACTTATTTAATTTTATCATTTATAATATTTATATACATTTGGAGGAACTTTAAATGAATATTGTTTTGGATATAATTCTTTTGGTTATTTTATTCGGTGGACTTGTTCTGGGATATAAGCGCGGATTTATAAAATCCATTACAAAACCGGTGCGTTTTTTTGCAGCCATAGTTACTGCCTTTAAGCTTGCAAGCCCGATAGCTGAAAGACTTCTTGAGCCCAGAATAAAGATTCCTGTGACCAATCAGATAAGAGATTATCTTCTAGAGAACTGTCCCGCCATTACACCCGAAACGGCTTCAGATGAGCTTCCAACACTCTTGAGATTGGCGGCATCAATAATGAACGTTAATATTGAGGAACTTTCTCCTGGCGATACTATATCCAAGATTGTAGAGTCACTGGCAGATCCCGTTGTACATTTGCTTTCTGTAATATTTACGTTTATTCTCGTTTATTTTATAGCAAAGCTTGTATATTCACTCATTCTTTCGATACTTTCGTCTATGTTTAAGGACGGAGTTCTTGGATTTCCTAATAAAATCTTAGGCTCTGTTTTTACGCTTCTTTTCGCGGTTGTTATTTCATGGGTATTTGTCGTTCTTTTTGACTTTGCGATTAACTCCTCTGTTCTTGCAGACGCTGTGTGGGTGAAAGATTTTGAAGGCGGCGTAATATATAGATTTTTTGCTAAGAACAGTCCGGTAGATCTTCTTCTTAGCTTCTGATTTCTGTAATTTTGGTATTGTGATCAGTGATTATATGAGTTTTTTGAGCAACGGTTGCTCTTCTTATTTGGAAAGGTTTATAAATGGAAATGCAAAGATGCGCGAGATGTAAAAAGCGCCCCGCGGTGGTTTTTATAACTCGTATGGATAATAATCAAACAGTAAACGAGGGACTTTGCCTGATTTGTGCAAAGGAGCTGGGTATAAAGCCCGTGGATGATGTCCTCAAGAAAATGGGGATGACGGACGAGGATATTGAAGGTGTCTCAGGTGAGGTTGAAGGAATGCTTGAGGCGGTAACGCCCGATCCTAACGAGTCTTCACTAAACGACGGTGGAGCTCCGGCGATTGATTTTCAAAAACTTTTTTCGGGATTCGGTTTTCCGTTTAATATGACTTCTCAGAATCCTCCGGAAAAATCAAGCAAAAAAGATAAAAAAGAAAATAAAGTCGAAAATAAAGAGGAATCAAAAAAGCTTCTTAAGGCTTACTGCACCGACCTTACCGAAAAGGCAAGGTGCGGGAATACAGACCGTATAATAGGCAGAGAACGTGAAATTGACAGAGTCGTGCAGATTCTTTGCAGAAGACAGAAAAATAACCCTTGTCTTATCGGTGAACCCGGAGTTGGTAAAACCGCTATCGCAGAGGCTCTGGCGCAGCGTATAATTGATAAAAAAGTTCCCGAGCGTCTTTCTGATGCTGAAATATGGCTTCTTGACCTTACCGCTTTAGTGGCAGGAACTCAGTTCCGCGGTCAGTTTGAATCGAGAATACTCGGACTTATCCGAGAGGTTAAGAGCGCAGGAAATATAATACTTATGATAGACGAGGTTCATACTATTGTGAGCGCGGGTGATTCTGAAGGAAGTATGAGCGCTGCAAATATTTTAAAACCCGCTCTTTCACGAGGTGAAATTCAGGTTATAGGCGCTACTACTCTTAAAGAATACCGTAAATATATAGAGAAAGATAGCGCTCTCGAAAGAAGATTTCAGCCTGTAATGGTAAACGAGCCTTGTATAGATGAAACTGTGCAGGTCATTCTCGGTATTAAAAAATATTATGAGGACTTCCACAGTGTAAAAATTTCGGATGCTGTCGCAAGAGTAGCTACAGTTATGTCCGAGAGATATATAACAGATAGATTTTTGCCGGATAAAGCAATTGACCTTATAGATGAAGCAGCATCCAGAGTTGCGCTTTCTTCTCCTGAGCTGAATGAAAAAATAACTCTTGGAAAGAGACTTATTGAGCTTTCGCAACAAGAAGAGGCAATTAGGACAAAGACCGAGTCTCCAGAGGGACAGACTGAGGAAAACTACAAGCTGCTTGCCGATATGAAGGTTGAAAGAATAAACCTCGAAAACAGACTCGGCGAATTGAACGATATTCTCGCTACTCTCGAGGTTGCTGCGGATGATATTGCAGGTGTCATAGAGATATGGACGGGAATTCCAGCTCAGGATATTAAAGAGGATGAGCTTGGAGAGCTTACGGGACTTTACGACAGAATTACTGAAAGGCTTGTAGGTCAGCATGAGGCTGTAGATGCTGTTGTCAGGGCGGTGAAGAGAAAAAGAGCAGGGGTTTCCTACAGAAGAAATCCTGTATCAATGATATTTGCAGGTCCTACAGGTGTTGGAAAAACCGAGCTTGTTAAGGTGCTTGCCGACGAGCTTTTCAAACAGCCTGAGGCGTTAATTCGTCTTGATATGTCAGAGTTTATGGAGAAGCACTCTGTTTCGAGAATTATAGGAGCTCCTCCCGGATACGTTGGATATGATGAAGCAGGACAGCTTACAGAGAAAATAAGGCGCAGACCTCACGCAGTTATACTGTTTGATGAGATTGAAAAGGCGCATCCTGATGTCCTTAACATTTTACTGCAGATTCTTGATGACGGTAAAATCACCGACGCGCAGGGAAGACAGGTTAATTTTGAAAACGCAATCATTGTTATGACTACAAATGCAGGAAGCGAGTCATCTTCCGCTATATCAGGCTTCTCGGAAAAGAGAGAGATTCAAGCGAAGGACAAGACGGAAAAATCACTTGCATCGTTCCTGAGACCTGAGTTCATTAACAGAATTGACGAGATCATAACCTTCAATAGACTGTCTAAGGAGGACTTCGTTAAGATTGCAAAGATAACGCTTGAAAAAATATCCGCACATATGAACGATAAAGGAACAAAGCTCACGTATTCTGATGATGTTCTACAGTTTATTGCGGAAAAGTCTTTTTCCGAAAAGTTTGGTGCGAGAAATATGCGTAGATTTATCGAGCGTAACGTAGAGGATAAAATTGCCTCTCTTGTAATTGATAACTTTGCCGCTAAGCTTCTGGGAATTCATTTGACGGTTAAAGACGGAGAAATATTTACTAGTTCTATATAACAAGGAGATATAATATGGCAGAATGTTCACACGATTGCGCTAGTTGTTCGCAAAAGTGCTCTAAGGAATCGTTGCTTGCCCCACAGAATAAAGCAAGTAACGTAAAAAAACTAATCGGCGTTGTAAGCGGAAAAGGCGGAGTTGGTAAATCACTTGTTACCTCAATGCTCGCTGTGACAATGCAAAGACGCGGTTATCATACCGCTATTTTGGATGCTGATATAACCGGACCGTCTATTCCCAAAGCGTTTGGGTTAAAGACCGGATCTGTTACAGGCAGTGAACTCGGAATGTTTCCTCCCAAGACAAAAACGGGAATTGAAGTAATGAGCGTTAATCTGCTTATGGATGAGGAAACAAAGCCTGTTGTTTGGAGAGGTCCTGTTATTGCAGGAACTGTTAAGCAGTTCTGGAGCGAGGTAGTCTGGAACGAAGTGGATTATATGTTTGTTGATATGCCTCCTGGAACAGGAGATGTTCCTCTCACTGTTTTCCAGAGTCTTCCTCTCGACGGCATCGTAATTGTCACCAGCCCTCAGGAGCTCGTTTCAATGATAGTGGCAAAGGCTGTTAATATGGCCAAGCTTATGAACGTTCCCGTAATCGGACTTATTGAAAACTACAGTTATCTCGTTTGTCCCGATTGCGGAAAGGTTATCAAAATTTATGGAGAAAGTCACGTTGACGAGCTTGCCAAAGAGCATGACATCAAAGTTTTAGCAAAGCTTCCTATTGATCCCGAGCTTGCATCGCTTTGCGACAAGGGGGTTATAGAACTCTTTGAAGGCGATTATCTTGAAAGATGCGCTGATGCGTTAGAAAAATAATTTCAAAAAAGATATAGTCAATTAGGCTATATCTTTTTTATTTTGTCGACCTTATCCGACCTTTTAATTTACACGTAAGTGGTAAAATGGTCTTTGAGAGGTGATCAAATGCAGACTTTGTATATAGACGTTTATTTTTTGATAAATTTTTCGGTGGACCTGTTGAGTCTACACATAGCTTCGCTTTTTACAAAAATAAAGGCATCCAAGGGTGCAATTATAATTTCCGCTTTGATTGGAGCTTTATATGCCGTAGTTCTTGTTTTTTTTTCAGGGAATGGTAGCTTTTTTCTTATAGGAGCTTTGTGTTATTTTTACATAGTATCTGTACTTATGACTAACGGTTGCAGAATAGTAAGAAAAGTGAAATTTATGACGGCGTTCTTGTTTGTAGAAATTCTATTAGGCGGGTTGGTTTATTTTGTTTACGGAGCATTAAAAAGAATTGCAACTGAAGAACATTATCAAGAAATTCAGAGTGAACGCGAGCTTATCGTTTTCTCACTTATAATACTGTTGTCGATAGGTGTTTTAAAGCTTTTGCTACTGTTTTTTAAAAATAGCTTTTCTGAAATAAAGGTAAAGGTGAAATTAACTGTTTTTGGTAACGAGTATTTATTTGATGCTCTGGTTGACAGTGGAAATTTTTTAAGAGATCCGATGGATTTGGCTCCTGTTATGCTTATAAAACCTAGAATGAGTAAAAAAATTTTCCCGTATGGTACGCCCGATATTTCGGAAACGGGGAACGTTTCCGAAAAAATGAAGCAGAGAATACGAGTGATTCCGATTTCGGGAATAAACGAGAAGAAAATACTGTGTGGTTTTAGACCGGATTCGACTTTTGTGGAGAAAAACGGAAAGTATGAACGTATAAACCTAATAATTGCTTTTGATAAGGAGGATGGAAGCTTTGCAGGCTTCGATGCGCTTATACCATATGCTGCGCTTGAAACTATATAAATGAAATTTTTTGTTTTAGAAAAAATAAAATTGATTATACGTCTTCTTTTTAAGAACAAAGTATATTACATAAATGGGACGGATAATCTTCCACCGCCTCTTTCAAATGAAAGAGAAGAGGCACTGATTGAAACTATTGATAAAGATGATTCCAGAAATATTCTTATA